>NZ_KV831007.1:133354-254552 GCF_001836965.1 Streptococcus sp. HMSC063B03
AAATCAAAGAGCAAACTAGAAAGCTAGCCGCAGGCTGCTCAAAACAATGTTTTGAGGTTGCAGATGGAAGCTGACATGGTTTGAATTTGATTTTCGAAGAGTATAACACGAAACTTGACTACAAGCAACCGATTTGCTCACAAGAAAAAGCCTAGATAACTAGACTTTTTTAGCTTATTCTACCGTTACTGATTTAGCAAGGTTACGTGGTTTATCCACATCAAGACCACGGTGGAGTGTTGCAAAGTAAGCGACTAATTGCGTTGGCACGACCATTGAAATTGGTGAGAGGTAAGGGTGGACGGTCGTAAGAACGATGTCGTCTGTATCTTTGGCAACATTTTCTTCTGCGATAGTGAGGACTTTGGCACCACGGGCTGCGACCTCTTGGATATTTCCACGAGTATGGTTGGCAAGGACTGGATCTGACAAGAGGGCCAAAACAGGCGTTCCTTCTTCAATCAAGGCAATAGTTCCGTGCTTGAGTTCTCCTGCCGCAAAGCCTTCACACTGGATGTAAGAAATCTCTTTGAGTTTGAGACTTGCTTCCATGGCTACATAGTAATCTTGACCACGTCCGATATAAAAGGCGTTGCGAGTTGTTTCAAGAAGATCACGAACCTTGGCTTCGATGGTTTCTTTCTCTGAAAGAGTTGATTCGATAGACTGAGCTACAATTGACAACTCATGCACCAAATCAAAGGCTTGCGCTTTGGCATTGCCATTTGCTTCTCCGACTGCTTTTGCAAGGAAGGCAAGGGCTGCGATTTGTGCTGTATAGGCTTTAGTTGATGCCACGGCAATTTCAGGACCTGCGTGAAGGAGCATGGTATGGTTGGCTTCACGTGAAAGGGTTGAACCAGGAACGTTGGTCACTGTCAAGCTTGGGATTCCCATTTCATTAGCCTTAACCAAAACCTGACGGCTATCCGCTGTTTCACCAGACTGGCTGATAAAGATGAAGAGTGGTTTCTTGCTGAGGAGTGGCATACCGTAGCCCCACTCAGATGAAATTCCAAGCTCAACTGGTGTATCCGTCAATTCTTCCAACATCTTCTTAGAAGCAAATCCTGCGTGGTAAGATGTTCCAGCTGCAAGAATGTAGATGCGGTCTGCGTCTTGAACGGCCTTGATAATAGCTGGGTCTACAACAACTTGACCAGCCTCATCTGTGTAGGCTTGGATGAGTTTACGCATCACCGTTGGTTGCTCGTCAATTTCCTTTAGCATGTAGTAAGGGTAAGTTCCCTTACCGATATCTGACAAGTCAAGCTCAGCAGTATAGCTAGCACGCTCACGACCATTACCATCATAGTCTTGAACCTCTACACTATCAGCCTTGACGATGACCAACTCTTGGTCATGGATTTCCATGTACTGGTTGGTCTCACGAATCATAGCCATGGCGTCTGAGCAGACCATGTTATAGCCTTCCCCAAGACCAATCAAAAGTGGTGATTTATTCTTAGCCACGTAGATGACTTCAGGATCTTGTGAGTCAACCAAGGCAAAGGCATAAGAACCACGGATGATGTGAAGAGCTTTTTTGAAGGCTTCAAGCACTGACAAGCCATCTTCTTCCGCAAATTTTCCAATCAAGTGAACGGCGATTTCAGTATCTGTTTGCCCCTTGAAATGGTGACCTACAAGGTATTCTTCCTTGATTTCGAGGTAGTTTTCAATGACCCCATTGTGAACCAAGACAAAACGTTCTGTCTCAGAACGATGTGGGTGAGCATTGTCTTCAGTTGGTTTTCCATGAGTAGCCCAACGAGTATGTCCGATACCAGTTATTCCCTCAACACCAGCTGTTTTAGCAGACAATTCTGCAATACGACCAACAGCCTTGACTAGATGGTTTTCATCACTACCTAGGACAAAAATCCCCGCAGAATCATAGCCACGGTATTCGAGCTTTTCAAGACCTTGAATCAAAATATCAGTTGCATTTGTGTTTCCAACAACACCAACAATTCCACACATAGTATATACGACACAGGCAAGCTGTGCTTTCTCCTTAAAATTGGTATAGTCTAATTCCTCTTTTATAGAATCAGCAAAAACAGTATATACTTGTTTCTTTCACTTGTCAAGAGTAAAAATTGGTATAGTTCATATCAACTTCTTATAAATAAAAAACTCTGACCAATTAGGATAATCAGTCAGAGTCCTTTTTAAAATCCATTATTGCCGCTTAATTCCTTGAACCAGTGTCCTGATTTCTTCAGACGACGTTCTTGCGTTTCCAAGTCTAATTCAACCAAACCATAGCGATTTTTATAGCTATTGAGCCATGACCAACAGTCAATAAAGGTCCAGATTAAGTATCCTTTACAGTTGGCTCCATCTTCAATAGCACGGTGCAGTTCACGAAGATGACCTTTTACAAAGTCAATACGGTAATCATCTTGAATCATTCCATTCTCACGGAATTTTTCTTCCCCTTCAACACCCATACCATTCTCAGTCAACATCCACTCAATATTGCCATAATTTTCCTTGATATTTTGAGCAATGTCATAAATCCCTTGTTCATAAATCTCCCAGCCACGATGAGGATTGATTTTACGTCCAGGCATCACATAAGGCTCGTAAAAATGTTCTGGTAAGAGTGGACTCTCTGGATGCTTAGCAAATCGAGGCGCCATAACACGCAAAGGTTGATAGTAGTTGACACCAAGGAAGTCCACTGTATTGTCACGAATGAGCTTCAACTCCTTCTCTGTAGCATCAGGCAAGAGACCGTATTCATGCAAGATTTCTACCAACTCCTGTGGATAAGTCCCCAAAACAGACGGATCTAAGAAAGATTGGGCCTGAAAAAGGTCCGCAATGCGAGCTGCCTTAACATCAGCAGGATGCTGGCTACGTGGATAAGCCGGTGTCAAGTTGAGGACAATCCCAATCTTGGAATCAGGCAAGAGTTCGTGACAAGCCTTAACCGCCCGACTGCTAGCCAATTGTGTATGATAAGCTACTTTAACGGCTGCCTCTGCATCCACCTTATGTGGATAATGGGCATCGTAAAAATATCCAAATTCTACTGGAACGATGGGCTCGTTAAAGGTAATCCATTGATCCACTATATCTCCATAAGTCTCAAAACAAAAACGAGCATAGTCTTCATAGGCTGAGACAGTCGCCTTATTTTCCCAACCATCACCATCCTCTTGAAGGGCAAAAGGCAAATCAAAATGATAAAGATTGACTAAAAGACGAATCCCTTTGGCCTTAATAGACTCAAAAACCTTACGGTAAAAGTCCACACCTTGAGGATTGACTTTCCCACGCCCTTGTGGAAAAATCCGTGACCACTGAATAGAAGTCCGAAAGGCCGTGTGACCAGTTTCTAACAGTAGCTCAATATCCTTTTCCCAGTTTTCATAAAAGGTTGATGTTTTATCTGGACCAATCCCATTATAGTAACGATTTGGCTCCACTTGGTACCAATAATCCCAGAGATTATCTCCCTTGCCGTCACCAGCTACACATCCTTCTGTCTGTGGTCCAGAAGTAGAGGATCCCCAGACAAAATCCTTTGGAAATCTTAGCATACATTTACCTCTTTATCTAGTCATTTTTCCCATTATACAGAAAAAACAAGGTAAAAACTAGTTACATTTTTTCCTTGTTTTTCTTCTGATTATAGTTTTTATTTCTTGCTGAGAATTTCAAGCGTTTCAAGCAAGTTATCTGCATGAACTTCGATGGTGTCACCAGTCGCTTTAATCTTCACTTCTACGATGCCATCGGCTGCTTTCTTCCCAACAGTGATACGGATTGGCAACCCAATCAAGTCGCTATCACTGAATTTGACTCCGACACGTTCGTTACGGTCATCTGTCAAGACTTCGTAACCAGCTTCCATCAAGCTTGCTTCAAGCTTTTCTGTCAAGGCTTGCGCTTCATCATCCTTGACATTGACAGTGATCAAGTGCACATCAAATGGTGCCAACTCTTTAGGGAAGTTGATTCCCCAAGCGTAACGGTATTCACCTTTTGGTGTTTTGTTAACAAAGAGGCGAGCGTGTTGCTCCATCACTGCTGAAAGGAGACGGCTGACACCGATACCGTAACATCCCATGATAATTGGCACAGCACGGCCATTTTCATCCAAAACATCTGCTCCCATGCTTGCTGAATAGCGAGTGCCGAGTTTGAAGATGTGACCAATTTCGATACCACGCGCAAAGTTAAGGACTCCTTGCCCGTCTGGGGAAATTTCACCTTCACGAACTTCACGTATATCCACATATTCTGCAGTAAAATCACGGCCTGGGTTCACACCAGTCAAGTGATAGCCATCTTCGTTAGCACCGACAACTGCATTATGGACATCTTGCACCTTACGATCTGCAATAATTTTAACATTCTCTGGCAAACCAACTGGTCCAAGTGAACCAAAACCTGCTTGAACAAGATTCGCCACTTCTTCTTCACTAGCAACGTCAAAGAAATCTGCTCCCAAGTGGTTTTTCAACTTGACTTCGTTGAGTTGGTCATTTCCAACTAGAAGGGCTGCAACAAGTTCACCATCTGCCATGTAGAAGAGGGTTTTAATTGTTTGTTCTTCTGGAATGTTGAGGAAGGCTGCAACTTCATCGATTGATTTAACATCTGGCGTTGCAACACGAGTCACTTCTTCTTCAGCGACGACACGGTTGCTTGGTTTGTACTCGTTTGTTGCCATTTCCAAGTTAGCCGCATAGCTAGACTCACTTGAGTAAGCAATGGTATCTTCACCAGAAACCATCCATTTGAGCAATTCTGCCTTGATTTCTTCTTGCACTTCTGCAGGAATTTCGTCAAATGAGGCAACTGACTTGTCCAAGACAACCCAGCGGTCAAGGTCTGTACGAGCAGGTGTAATGGCCATAAATTCTTGGCTGTCCTTACCACCCATAGCTCCACCGTCACCAATGATAGCCTTGAAATCTAAACCACTACGAGTGAAAATACGCTCATAAGCAGCCTTGTACTCATCATAAACACTGTCCAAACTATCATAGTTAGCGTGGAAACTGTAAGCATCTTTCATGATGAACTCACGTGTACGAAGAAGTCCATTACGTGGGCGTTTTTCATCACGATACTTAGGCTGGATTTGATAAAGATTAAGTGGCAATTGCTTGTAAGACTTAACAGAATCACGGACAATAGCTGTAAAGGTTTCTTCGTGAGTTGGACCTAGAATGAAGTCTGATTTTTCACGGTTTTTTAGTTTGTAAAGGTCCTCACCATAAGTTTCGTAACGACCTGATTCGCGCCACAATTCTGCACTGAGAAGGGCTGGAGCTAACATCTCAACGGCACCAATCTTGTCGAATTCTTGGCGCATGATATTTTTAGCTTTTTCAATCACACGGTTGGCAAGTGGTAGGTAAGAATAAACACCTGCTGAGACTTGGCGAACATAACCAGCTCGCAACATGAGAGCGTGGCTGATAACTTGAGCATCGCTTGGCATTTCGCGAAGCGTTGGGATAGGCATTTTACTTTGTTTCATAATATTCCTCGATTATCTAAAAAAGAGTCGCATAATGTCATTCCAGGTCACAGCTAGCATCAAGACAACCATGATAACTACACCAGCCATGGTGACATAGGTTTCAATTTCTTGTTTAAGGGGTTTCCGGCGGATAGCCTCTAGGATATTGAGCACAATCTTTCCACCATCCAAAGCCGGGATCGGAATCAAATTAAAAATTCCGATATTGATGGAAATCACAGCTAGGAAGTAGAGGACATTCTCAAGACCATTTTTAGCAGCATCGCTACTTGCCTTAAAAATGGCAACGGGGCCACCGAGTTTGTTCAAATCTGGATGGAAAATCAAGTTTTTCAGAGCCGAAAGGATACGGAGCCCTGAGTCAGCAGCAGTTGTAAATCCACCAACAAACATGGACAGGAGGTCTGACTTGACTCTCGGTTGAACCCCGAGAATATAACGTCCTTGACTTTCTTCCGGAGTAACAGTGACTTGTTTGTCACTCCCCTTTTCAGAAATAGTCACATCCAAAGTCGGGGTTGTCTTATCTTTGGTTTCTGATTCCACAGCCTGAATCAAACTTTCCCAGTTGCTAATCTCATGTGAGCCGATCTTGGTAATCTGAGCTGTTTCTGGCACTCCCACCTTAGCCAAGGCCCCTTGAGGCATGACATGGAACTGGTTGCTATCAACATCTCTGACACCACCCTGCATAAAGATTAAAATCCAAAAAACAACGATACCTAAGATAAAGTTGTTCATAGGACCTGCAAAATTGGTAATGAGTTTGCCCCAGATAGTCGCATTTTGATATTGAACATCTAAAGGTGCAATCCGAACCTCAGTACCATCTGCTTCCACAACCGTTGCATCGTGATCTACTGCAAATGTTTTTTCTTCTTCCAGAACCAATCCTTTGATAAAGAGCTTGTCTTCAAAGTCAAACTGGGTCACCTGCATAGGAAGAGCTGTTTGATCCAATTTTTTACCTGAAAGATTGATGCGTTTAACCTTACCATCATCAGTAAGGGTCAAACTGACAGGAGTTCCTGTCTTAATTTCAGTTGTATCATCACCCCAACCGGCCATGCGAACATAGCCACCCAGAGGCAAGATTCGAATGGTATAGGCCGTTCCATCCTTGCCAGTGTGAGCAAAGATCTTGGGTCCCATACCAATGGCAAATTCACGCACTAGAATCCCTGATTTCTTGGCAAAGTAGAAGTGTCCAAACTCGTGCACCACCACAATAATCCCGAAAACCAGAATAAAGGTTAAAATTCCGAGCATAGTATTTCCTCCGTCTTTTGATTAAAAGAGTCCAAACAAGTGCATAATTGGAAATACGAGCAGCATACTATCGAAACGATCCAAAACACCACCATGTCCAGGGATAAATTTCCCAGAATCCTTGACACCAAAGTGACGCTTGATCGAACTTTCTAGTAAATCACCAAATTGTCCAGCAATGCTAAAGAAAATAGCAAAGACTGACATCTTGTAAATTCCATACGGAAGAGCAACTGTATTGTCAACCATCATAAAGATGATGGTTACTAAAATAGCACCTAAAATGCCACCCAAGGCACCCTCAAAGGTTTTATTTGGAGAAACCGTTGGAGCTAGTTTCCGTTTCCCAAAGTTCATCCCAGTAAGATAGGCACCACTGTCGGTAGCCCAGACGATACACAAGGCCAATAGAGCCTTATCTAAACCTGCAACGCGAGCATCTAGTAAAGCATTAAATCCAAAGCCTACATAGAAACTCATAGCAAGAGGAAAAACAGCATCCTCAATCGTATAAGACTTGCTAAAAACGGTCGTTCCTAACATAATTGAAATCAAAACACTATAAGCAACCACATTCCCATCAACTGGCAAAAAAGTCAGATAATTCTCCAAGGGAATGGTTAAGGAAAAGGTTGCAAAGAGGGTCAAGAGGCCCTCCATAGTCATGGTCTCTAGACCTCTCATCTTCAAAAGTTCATGCATGGCTAGCATGGCTATGATTCCAATTGCTATCTGAAGCAAGAGTCCACCAATCATTAAAATTGGTAGGAAAATAGCCAGGGCAATCCCTGCAAACAAGGTTCTTTTCTGTAAATCCTGTGTCATATTTCCTCCTAAACTCCTCCAAATCGGCGTTGTCGACGATTGTAGGCAAGAATGGCTTCCTGCAAGGCCGCCTCGTCAAAATCAGGCCACAAGGTGTCCGTAAAATAGAGCTCACTATAGGCTCCCTGCCAGGGAAGGAAATTACTCAAACGCAATTCTCCACTAGTACGGATAATCAAGTCCGGGTCTCGTAACTCCTTAGGTAAATGCTGGGTAAAAAGATAATTACCAATCAATTCCTCTGTGATGTCACCTGGGTTGATTTTGGCATCTAACACATCCTGGGAAATCAACTTAAGAGCCTGTGTAATCTCAGCACGTCCACCATAGTTGAGGGCAAAATTAAGAATCAAACCTGTGTTGTTCTTAGTCAATTCCTCAGCCTTGGTCAGAGCTTCAAAGGTTTGCTTAGGTAGGCGATCCGTTTCCCCAATCATTTGAATCTTAACATTATTAGCATGCAATTCCGGGACATAATTGTCATAAAACTCTACTGGCAAGTTCATGATAAACTTGACTTCCTGATCCGGACGGGTCCAATTTTCCGTAGAAAAAGCATAAACCGTAATAACCTTAACGCCTAGTTTGTTGGCTGCCTTAGTCACAGTTTGCAATGCTTCCATGCCCGCCTTGTGTCCGAAGACTCGCGGTTGCATACGTTTTTTTGCCCAACGGCCATTGCCATCCATGATGATGCCGATATGAGCAGGAACCTGTGTCGGAACCTCAACTTCCACAGCCTTATCTTTCTTAAAAAATCCAAACATGATCTTATTCCTATTCAAAAATCTATCATTTCATTATACCATATTTCCCCATTTTCTTCTATCACTAAGCTATTTATACTCTTCGAAAATCAAATTCAAACCACGTCAGCGCTATCTGCAACCTCAAAACAGTGTTTTGAGCAGCCTGCGGCTAGCTGCCTAGTTTGCACTTTGATTTTCATTGAGTATTATTCTCAGGCACAAAGCCCATTTCCAAAAAAATAAGCCGCCTGATTGGGCGACTCTATTTTTTTATAGGGAGATTATTATGAAAAAGTTTTAGGAGTTTAAGTTAAGGTCTTCTTAACTTATGGACTTAGTATACACTTCCTAGCTTAAAGTTTCCTTAAGTATTTTTAAAAATCAAATTTTTCCATTTCTCCTGCCAATTTTTCTTGGATAATCGTGTTTGATAGAGCTTCATTCGGTCTTCATTCTCTAAAAAATGAGGAGTTGGACGAACTTGAAAATTCAAAATATTCTCCAAACCATAAGGTGCATAGAGTTCAAAATCGGATTCTTCATTCAAGCGAAGTCCAACTGCCGTACACCGTTCTGGATACTTACTCATAGCATCACGGGAACTGCTATAGGGAGCAGTATGAGGGCTATGCTGGTGCATATAGACTTGATTTTTCAATTCCCACTGGTACTGCGGAAAATCGGCTCTCAGCTTTTTCTCTAGGGACAAGGTTTCCTCATAAGAAATATCCGGATCAAAGAAAATCACATCTACATCTGTTTCACAGTCAAAAGATGATTTGTCTGACAAGAGATTCCAGATGAAATTTCTGACAGAACCTGCTGCCAACCACGAGTCTTTCAGACCAAGGTTTCGGATAGTTTCTAGAATAGCCATCATATCCGGATTTTCTCTAAAAGCCTCTAGAATTTCTTGCTCATTTTTCACTGTATTCATAACCTAAATGCTCATATGCCTTAGCAGTCGCCATCCGTCCAGACCGTGTCCGCATGATAAAACCTTTTTGAATTAAGTAAGGCTCATACATGTCTTCCACCGTCTCGCGCTCCTCGGCAATATTGACAGAGAGAGTTCCTAATCCGACAGGGCCACCACCGTACATCTCAATCATGGTGCGAAGGATTTTCTGGTCCACATAGTCCAAACCTTCATGGTCAACATCCAGCATAGTCAAAGCCTTATCGGTAATAAGATCATCGATAACCCCATTCCCCATTATCTGGGCAAAATCGCGCACGCGCTTGAGGAGACGATTGGCAATACGAGGGGTTCCACGACTACGCAAGGCCAGCTCGGATGCTGCCTCATGAGTGATTTTCATCTCAAAAATATCTGCCGTCCGCTCAACAATTTCCGTCAAGTCAGCATGGGCATAATACTCCATATGACCTGTAATCCCAAAACGTGCCCGTAGCGGATTTGACAGCATACCAGCCCGAGTCGTCGCACCAATCAAGGTAAAAGGTGGCAACTCCAAATGAACACTGCGACTGCCTTCACCAGCCCCAATCATGATATCAATGTAGAAGTCCTCCATGGCACTATAAAGCACCTCTTCCACAGACATGGACAAGCGATGAATCTCATCAATAAAAAGGACATCCCCAGGCTCTAAGTCATTCAAAATCGCTACCAAATCCCCAGCTTTTTCAATGACTGGACCCGAAGTCTGCTTAAGATTGACACCTAGTTCGTTGGCAATAACAAAAGCCATGGTCGTTTTCCCCAAGCCTGGAGGTCCAAATAAGAGCACATGATCTAGCGCTTCATCCCGCATTTTGGTAGCTTCTATAAAGATTTGAAGCTGGTCCTTAACCTTATCCTGTCCAATATATTCACGTAAATACTGAGGACGGAGCGTACGTTCTACTAACTCCTCATCCCCCATTATCTCATTATCTAAAATTCTACTCATGGCTCTATTATATCAAAAAACCAAGCCACAAACAAAAAAGCCACCCGATTGGTGCCTCCCGAGTTTAACACTTATGTGGAACAATATTCTACGGCACTGCTACACCGCCTACGAAAGGAGGTGAGATAGCCCATGATGGAACTAATCCTTAAAACTATCATCGGACCGATTGTGGTCGGTGTCATCCTTCGCTTAGTCGATAAATGGCTAAACAAAGATAGATAGTGTCAAAAAAGACCCCGAGCTTAATGTGGAAGTTAGCTTGGGGTCTTTTCTAGTCCATGATATAGAACTAATCCTTAATTCCTCTCCATTATCCCACAGTTCACGAATTTTGTCAAATGTTTATATTCTCGACTTTTCAAGCTTTAACCACTGTACAACAAAACGGTCAAGATTAAGAGAAAGTTAGGGATTCTATCAATTTCATAAAAATTTTGATCTCGTAAACGAAGAGACAAGCTTACATGTCACTCCTCATTTAATACGTCACTACTGGACAAGTAAAATCGTCATTACAATAGTTCCATTCCTTCAATTAACAGTCACCTACAATCAAATTAAGGTTGAATTCACTTAAATAGCAACAAACCTATTTCTTAGTCATATTCGCTAAAAAGATCCCCGCCAATTCCCCGACCAAAATCCGAAAAATACCGGAAAATATCGGAAAATTATTTTTAGAATAGTCCCAAAAAGCCTGAAATAGAGCCAAAAAACTCCACCTGATTGGGTGGAGTTAAGGGAGATTATTATGAAAAAGAAAAGTTTAGGATTTTATTAAATAAAGTTAGGAGGTCTTTATTTAATAATTATATGATACAAGACGAAACTTAAAACTAGCTTAACTTTTCTCAAATTCTACCATTTTTAAAAAAATTTCTATCAGCATCACCTCACCCTACAAAAAAGCCACCTGATTGGGTGACTTCATTAGGAGATTATGATGAAAAAAGTTTTAGGATTTCATTAAATAAAGTTAGGAGGTCTTTATTTAATGACTATATGATACTAGACCATCCTTAAACTTTGCTTAAGAACAAACAAGGTTTGTTATTTTTCTCTGTTTACCCAAATCATTCCTGTACAGTCATAGGTGGATAAGGTTTCAAAACCCATAGAACGATAAAATCCTACATTTTCTTCTGTCTGTTCTGTCGCCAGCTGGACTTGATAAGCCTCTTTAAAATCCTCTAAAGCCTCTTTCATCAAGGAGCTACCAATCCCTTGGCGCTGATAGCTAGGTAAAACAATCAAATCCTGTACAAAAACTGATGAAAAACCATCTCCAACCAAACGAATCAAGCCCACCACAGCATCACCATCAAGTGCCAGATAAATTACTAATGAATGAGACAAGGACTGCTCCAGCATCTTAGGTTGATTTGTATAATTTGTCCAACCGACAGCCTGATAGAGATGCAAAACATCCTCGAGCTTGACGATTTCTTGCTTTCTAATAGTTATCATGTCATCACCTCTTAGAGTTCTCTCAAGTTCTTGTGCTGTCGTCCATTTTTATCAAAGTTTTCAGGACGCAACCATGTTTCCAAACGATCTTTGACTTTTGGCCAGTCCTTATCAATCATAGACAACCAATCCGTATCCCTCGTACGCCCCTTATAAACCACTGCCTGACGGAAGGTTCCTTCATAAATAAATCCCAAACGCTCCGCAGCTCGTCTGGATGGCAAATTAAGAGAATCACATTTCCACTCATAGCGACGATAGTGGAGTTCTTCAAAAACATAGCGAGCGAGGAGATACTGGGCTTCAGTTCCTATCCGTGTTCCCCTGAGCTCTGGAGAAAAAGTGACCGCCCCCACTTCTATCACTCGGTTATTCTGATCAATGCGCATGAGAGAAAAAGTTCCCAAAGCCTTACCAGTTGCCTTGTCTATGATTGCATAGTAAAAACGGTCCTTACGAGCCAACATCTGATTTAAAAGGCTGACCAGTTCCTCCATGTCTGCTACTGGCTCCTGAAAGAGGTAAGTCCACATCTCCCGAGGCGTATCAGGGCCATAAACAGCTAATAAATCCTCCGCATGCTTTTCCACCGAAAGAGCTTCTATTCGAGCATAACGCCCTTCTAAGAAATCAATAGCAGGCAATTCACCTGGTGTATAACCTTCCATTGACTCCCCGATCATCTGACCATATTCGTTTACTGGCATCTTATTCTCCTTGTTTCGCTTTCCAAACTTTATAGTTGCACATAGTATATCATACTTTCATAACAAGATTCAAAAAATCCTCCAGATTCTACTCTGAAGGATTTCTATCTTATTTCACAACGATATTTACCAGCTTGTTAGGTACCGCAATTACTTTCACGATGTCCTTGCCGTCGATCTCTGCTTTGACTTTTTCATCAGCGAGAGCAATTTCTTGTAATTCTTCGCGTGATAGATCTTTAGCGACCATGAGTTTGGCACGGACTTTTCCTTTGATTTGGACAACGATTTCGATTTCGTCTTCAACCAATTTACTTTCGTCCCATGTTGGCCAAGCCACGTAAGAGATTGACTCACCTGTTGCTGCAACTGTTTGCCAGAGCTCTTCTGCCAAGTGAGGCGCAAATGGTGCAATCAATTGAATAAAGCCTTTGGCGTAGTCTGCATAAAGCTTGTCTTCCTTGTTAGCCGCATTGACAAAGACCATAAGTTGGGCAATGGCTGTGTTGAATTTGAGGGATTCGATTTGCTCTGTGACAGCTTTAACGGTTTCGTTGTAAACCTTGTCGAGAGCGCCATTGTTTTCCGCAACAATATCCTTACTTGTAATCAAACGGTAAACACGGTCAAGGAACTTACGACTTCCTTCCAGACCTTCTTCAGACCAAGCGATTGAAGCATCAAGTGGGCCCATGAACATTTCATAAACACGAAGGGTATCGGCACCGTATTGTTCCACCACATCGTCTGGGTTTACAACGTTCTTAAGGGATTTAGACATCTTGGCTGGTGCTTGCTCCAACTCTTCGCCTGTTTCCACATGGAAGAAGGAACCGTCACGTTTTTCAACCTTATCGGTTGCCACAAGAGCGCCACGGTGGTCACGGTAGCTTGTTCCCAAAATCATTCCTTGGTTAAAGAGTTTTTGGAATGGTTCTTTAGTTGGAACAACACCGAGGTCAAAGAGGAATTTATGCCAGAAACGAGCGTAGAGCAAGTGAAGCACAGCGTGCTCTGCACCACCCACGTAGATATCTACTGGCAACCATTGTTTGAGAAGATCCTCATCGGCCAATTTCTCAGTATTGTGCGGGTCAATATAGCGGAGGTAGTACCAGCTTGAACCAGCCCACTGTGGCATAGTATTTGTTTCACGACGACCTTTGACGCCATCTTCACGAGTCACTTCAAGCCAATCTGTCAAGTTAGCTAGTGGACTTTCACCAGTACCTGAAGGGCGGATGTCCTTGGTTACTGGCAAGACAAGTGGCAATTCACTTTCAGGGACAGCTGTTGAAGTTCCATCTTCCCAATGAATGATAGGAATTGGCTCACCCCAGTAACGTTGACGGCTAAAGAGCCAGTCGCGGAGACGGTAGGTGACCTTCTCTTGTCCACAGCCTTTTTCTTCCAACCAAGCCACAATCTTGGCAATAGCATCTTCTTTGTTGAGTCCATCTAGGAAGTCTGAATTGACATGAAGTCCATCTTCTGTGTAGGCAGCTTCTTCAACGTTTCCACCTTCAAGTACTTCGACGATTGGAAGGTCAAATTGTTTGGCAAATTCCCAGTCACGTTGGTCATGGGCAGGGACAGCCATAACGGCACCTGTTCCATAGCTAGCAAGAACATAATCCGCAATCCAGATTGGAATTTCCTTACCATTGACAGGGTTGACGGCATAAGCACCAGTCCAAACCCCTGTTTTTTCTTTAGCAAGGTCTGTACGAGCCAAGTCAGATTTGAGGCTAGCTTGGTGTTTATAGTTTGCTACAGCCTCTGCTTGCTCTGAACTTGTGATAGCGTCTACTAATTCATGTTCAGGAGCCAAGACAGTGAAAGTCGCACCGAAAAGGGTATCCGGACGAGTAGTAAAGACTGTAAATTCCTTGTCTGTTCCTTTTACTTTGAAAGTTACATTGGCACCAGTTGATTTCCCAATCCAGTTTCGTTGCATGTCCTTGATAGACTCTGGCCAATCTAGTTCATCTAAGTCATTGAGCAAACGCTCTGCGTAAGCCGTGATTTTGAGCATCCATTGGCGCATTGGCTTGCGGACAACTGGATAGCCTCCACGCTCAGACGTTCCATCAGGAAGAACCTCTTCGTTGGCGATGGCTGTTCCCAATTCCTCAACCCAGTTTACTGGCACTTCCGCTTCATAGGCCAAGCCTTTTTCGTAAAGTTTAGTGAAAATCCATTGTGTCCACTTGTAGTAATTTGGATCTGTCGTATTGACTTCACGATCCCAGTCGTAAGAAAATCCAAGCGCATTGATTTGACGTTTGAAGTTAGCAATGTTTTCCGCTGTAAATTCTGCTGGGTCATTCCCCGTATCCATAGCATATTGCTCTGCAGGCAAACCAAAAGCATCCCAACCCATTGGGTGAAGGACATTGTAGCCTTGCGCACGTTTGTAACGGCTGAGGATATCGGTTGCTGTGTAACCTTCTGGGTGTCCTACGTGCAGACCCGCTCCAGACGGATAAGGGAACATATCGAGAGCATAAAACTTCGGTTTTGATGCATCTGTCCCTGTCTTAAATGTATGATGTTCTGCCCAGTAGCCCTGCCACTTAGGCTCAATTTCTTTATGATTGTAAAAACTCATGGTCTCTCTCCAATTTTGTGATGTTACTATTATACCATTTTTGAGGGAATTTGAAAGACGAGAAATGTTCTTTTAGACTTGGATAGCAAGAAAGACCGAATCGCAAATCCAACTTATTTAGCAGTATAAAAAATTAGCTCACATTTAGAGCTAACTTCTATTAACTATTTGTCTCTTGCATCTTCTCCCGTCCTAGTTCTCGGTAACTACGGTCGCCGACAACCTCAACGCTAAACTGACCATCCTCATATTCAAGGATCGTCACGCTACCATTATCTAGACCATGCGGATGCATGCCATTAATCAGATACACAATGGTTCCAATGGTCATTCCGTGGCTGACAACAAGGGCGTTGCCGCCGCCTTGTTCTTCCATTTCTTTAGCAATCGCTTCAAAGCCTTCTTTGATACGGCCACTGAGTTTTTCCCAGCCTTCAGCCCAACCAGCTGTATCGACCTCTACCAAGCCCTCAGCCAGTTCAGCATAAGATAATTGGTGAACGTGTTCCACATTAAAGATACGAGGAATAATGCCCATGAAAAGATCGCCATCGTAAGCTCCATCAAAACTACCGAAACACCATTCTCTGATACGCTTGTCCATGCGATAAGGGATTTTCCCCTGCAAGCCAAGTTCTTCAAGAATGATTCCCATTGTCTGAATGGTGCGCCCTGAATCACTCGAATAAGCGCGCTCAAACTGTAGACCAGATTCTCGCAAACCGATTCCTAATTCTTGAATTCCTCGTTCACCTTCAGCTGTTAAGGGAGTATCGCTCCAACCTTGCGCGCGACCAATCGTGTTAAACATAGTCTTGCCATGACGTACCAAATACAATCGTACTTTTACCATTTTCCGTCCTCCGTTTGCTTCTATTATATCATGGATGATAAAACAAAAGCCACCCAGACAGGCGACTTTTGCAGGAGATTATTATGAAAAAGTTTAGGAGTTCATTAAATAAAGATATTAGATGAAAATCAAATTCAAACTAAATCAGTGTTATCTGTTTCAAATAATATTAGGAGGTCTTTATTTAATGATTATAGTATACACATCCAACCTTAAATAGAACTTAAAATTTCTCCTATTTTCTTAATTTTTAAAACTATGAATTGGTGCTGGGATTTGGCCTCCACGAGAAATGAAATCGACAGACGAAGCTCCATTGACTTTCATTACTGGAGCTGTACCAAGAAGACCACCAAACTCAATCATATCGCCTTCTTTTCCTTTTGGAATGATACGAACAGCCGTTGTTTTCATATTGATAACACCAATTGCAGCTTCATCTGCAATCATGGCCGCAATGGTTTCAGCTGGTGTATCCTCTGGAATGGCAATCATATCCAAACCAACAGAACAGATAGCCGTCATGGCTTCTAGTTTTTCTAAATTAAGAGAACCATTTTGCACTGCAGCAATCATTCCCTCATCCTCAGAAACAGGGATAAAGGCACCAGACAAACCACCGACTTGGTTGCAGGCCATAACTCCACCCTTCTTAACTTGGTCATTCAAGAGAGCCAAGGCAGCCGTCGTCCCATGCGTACCAACTGTTTCTAGCCCCATTTCTTCAAGGACACGTGCAACAGAATCTCCAACCGCAGGAGTTGGCGCCAAGCTCAAGTCCACAATACCAAATTCCACACCCAGTCTCTCACTGGCCATTTGACCAACCAATTGACCGATACGAGTGATTTTAAAGGCAGTTTTCTTAACTGTTTCGGCTACTACGTCAAAGCTCTCTCCACGAACTTTTTCCAGAGCACGCTTCACCACACCAGGACCAGAAACTCCGACATTGATGATAACATCTGCTTCCCCAACACCATGGAAGGCACCCGCCATAAATGGATTGTCCTCAACAGCATTAGCGAATACAACCAACTTGGCTGCCCCCATATCAGATAGAGTTGCCGTTTCCTTGATAATACGTCCCATATCTGCGACAGCCGTCATATTGATACCAGACTTGGTTGAGCCGATATTGACTGACGAGCAGACCTTGTCCGTTTCAGCCAAAGCACGAGGAATAGAATTGATGAGAATCTCATCTCCCTTTTGGTACCCCTTTTGTACCAAGGCAGAGAAACCACCAATAAAGTCCACACCGATTTCTTTCGCAGCCCTATCAAGCGCTTTTGCCAGAACCACATAGTCCGTCGCATCTGTCGCTGCCCCAATCAGAGAAATGGGAGTCACCGATACACGCTTATTAACGATTGGAATTCCCAACTCAGCTGCAATTTCATCGCCAACAGCCACTAAATTAGCCGCCTTGGTCGTAATCTTTTGATAAATTTTCTCCGCAGCACGATTGATATCTGGATCGATACAGTCTAATAGAGAAATCCCCATGGTAATAGTTCTGATATCGAAGTTTTGCTCCTCAATCATGGCAATGGTTTCAGTAACTTGTCTAATATCCATGATAACCTCCTAGATATTATACATAGCTTCGAAAATCGCTGCACTCTGAATATTGATTTTCACATTCAAAGTTTGCCCAAAAGCTTCAAATTCATTACGAAGATAGGTAAAATCTTGCTTTTTATCACTAGAGACGACAGCCATCATCGTGAAATATTCATCCAAGACAGTTTGAGAGATATCGTCTATATTCAAACCCAATTCTGCAATTTTTCCAGAAACACCTGCAACAATTCCAGATTTATCTTTACCAACAACAGTTATAATCGCTTTCATAAGCAAACTCCAATTCTTCTTATAATAAGAAACCTGAACATTAAACAGGATTCTTTTCAAATAGTATAGCATAATTCTAACGAAAATACTCAAAAACGCCTGCTTACGAAGTTGTTCTTAAGAAAAAAACAATTTCGTAAACAAGCGTCTACTATCCCAACTTATGATGAGTGTTCCCGCTAGGACCGAAATCCTAGCGGTAGACCAGAGCTAGACTAAGAGCACAAGACTCCATCATCATAACACTCAACAAAATTGATGATTTTATACTAATTCGATGATCGCCATTGGCGCTGCATCACCACGACGTGGTTCAGTTTTAAGGATACGAGTGTATCCACCGTTACGTTCAGCATAACGAGGTGCGATTTCTGAGAACAATTTTTGAAGTGCTGTAGTAGAAGTGTACTTATCAGTTGCTTCATCATAGTTTTCAGATGCGATTTCATTACGTACGAAAGCAGCTGCTTGACGACGTGCATGCAAATCACCACGTTTACCTAGAGTAATCATTTTTTCAACAGTTTTACGGATTTCTTTAGCACGAGCTTCAGTTGTCACGATTGA
Organism: Streptococcus sp. HMSC063B03; assembly: GCF_001836965.1. Classification (GTDB taxonomy): domain Bacteria; phylum Bacillota; class Bacilli; order Lactobacillales; family Streptococcaceae; genus Streptococcus; species Streptococcus pneumoniae_F. The sequence goes on from NZ_KV831007.1 coordinate 151,688, forward strand.
TTCGTTGATCAAAAGGTCAGTTGTCAAATCGCGAAGCATTGCTTTACGTTGTGAGCTAGTGCGTCCTAGTTTACGGTAAGCCATGTATTCCTCCTTTATTTATCTTTTAATCCAAGACCCAAATCAATGAGTTTGAGTTTCACTTCTTCCAAACTCTTGCGTCCAAGATTTCGTACTTTCATCATCTCTGCTTCAGATTTTTCTGTCAAATCATGCACAGTATTGATACCGGCACGTTTCAAACAGTTGTATGAACGCACAGACAAGTCCAGTTCCTCAATCGTACGATCCAAAATACGATCGTCAGATTCAGTATCAGCTTCTTTCATCACTTCAGTTGACTTAGCAATCTCAGTAAGATTTGTAAACAAATCAAGATGTTCTGTCAAAATACGTGCTGAAAGCCCTAAAGCATCTTCTGGAATAATTGTTCCATTTGTCAAGATTTCAAGGGTTAATTTGTCAAAACCATCGTTGCTACCTACACGAGCAGGTTCCACTTGATAGTTGACTTTGGTAACTGGTGTATAAATAGAATCTACAGCAAGTGTCCCAACTGGTGCATTATCTTTTTTATTTTCATCAGCAGGTACATATCCACGACCACTGTTAACAGTCATAGTCGCTTTTAGCGAAGAACCTTCACCGATTGTAAAGAGATAATGATCTGGATTTACAATTTCAATATCGCTATCTGTCAAAATGTCACCGGCTGTTACTTCAGCAGGACCTTCAACATCTAGTTCGATGATTTTTTCGTCTTCAACGTACGATTTCACTGCAATTCCTTTAATGTTCAGAATGATTTGCATCACGTCTTCACGAACACCTGGAACTGTGTCAAACTCATGTAACACACCATCAATATTGATAGATGTCACAGCTGCTCCTGGTAGAGAAGCTAGAAGTACACGACGAAGAGAGTTACCAAGAGTTGTACCGTAGCCACGTTCAAGTGGTTCGATTACAAACTTGCCATAATCTTTATTTTCATCAATTTTTGTTATATTTGGTTTTTCAAACTCGATCATTTAGTTACTCCCTCTTAAACGAAAAGCAGTGTAATGCGATGATTATACACGGCGACGTTTTGGAGGACGAGCACCATTGTGTGGCACTGGAGTCACATCACGAATTGCTGTTACTTCAAGACCAGCGGCAGCAAGCGCACGAATAGCTGACTCACGACCAGAACCTGGACCTTTTACAGTAACTTCAACTGATTTAAGACCGTGTTCTTGTGCAGATTTAGCAGCAGCTTCAGAAGCCATTTGAGCAGCGAATGGTGTAGATTTACGAGAACCTTTGAAACCAAGAGCACCAGCTGATGACCAAGCAATTGCATTACCATGCACATCAGTAATCATAACAATAGTGTTATTAAATGTAGCGTGAATATGAGCAATACCAGATTCGATATTCTTTTTCACACGACGTTTACGTGTTGGTTTAGCCAAGACTTTTACCTCCTATATTATTTTTTCTTACCAGCAATCGCAACAGCTTTACCTTTACGAGTGCGAGCGTTGTTTTTAGTGTTTTGTCCACGGACAGGAAGTCCACGACGGTGACGGATACCACGGTATGAACCGATTTCCATCAAACGTTTGATGTTCAAGTTTACTTCACGACGAAGGTCACCTTCAACTTTGATTGCATCCACTTCACGACGGATAGCATCTTCTTGATCTGATGTAAGATCACGTACACGAACATCTTCTGAGATTCCAGCAGCAGCCAAAATTTTCTTAGATGTTGCAAGTCCGATACCATAAACATAAGTCAATGAGATTACTACGCGTTTGTCATTTGGAATGTCAACTCCAGCAATACGAGCCATGTTTTCTCCTTTCTATCTTATCCTTGACGTTGTTTGTGTTTTGGATTTGCTGGGCAAATTACCATAACACGACCATTACGACGAATAACTTTACAGTATTCGCAAATTGGTTTGACCGATGGTCTTACTTTCATTTCTTATCCCTCCAAGTTTTTCGATTATTTAAAGCGGTAAGTGATACGTCCACGTGTCAAGTCATATGGACTCATTTCGACAGTAACACGATCTCCCGCTAAAATACGAATATAGTTTTTACGAATTTTACCAGAAACTGTTGCTAAAATCTGATGTCCATTTTCAAGTTCAACCGTAAACATTGCATTCGGCATTGTATCAACTACTTTGCCTTCAACTTCAATCACATCGTCTTTTGCCACGCAAAAGCACCTCCATAAATTTCGATTCGATGCCTCTAGACACAGAGACAACAATTATAAGTCAGACTATCTCAGTATAACATTTGTAGCGGATTTTTGCAAGTGTGAAAAACGCTTTATTTCAAATTTGTCAATACTTTTTCGATATCTGAGAAGACATCATTGATATCTTGATTACCTTCGATGTCATGAACCAAACCTTTGGCACGGTAGTGAGCAATGATTGGTTCCCCTTGAGCAATATTCACATCCAAACGACGTTTTACTGTCTCAGGCTTATCATCTTCACGTTGGTAGTAATCTTCTTCTTTATAGTCAACTGGTGGGTTAAAGACCTTGTGGAAAGTTTCTCCAGTTACTCGGTGGATGATACGGCCACTCAAACGTTCCAAGAGGCTGTCAGGGTTCACTTCAATGTTGATGACACCTTCTAGTTCAATGCCAAGTTCAGCCAATGTTTTGTCCAAGGCATGAGCTTGTTCGATTGTACGTGGGTAACCATCCAACAAGAATCCTGTTTCTTTAATATCATCTTGTGAAAGACGTTCTTTTACGATCCCATTTGTAACTTCGTCAGGAACCAATTCACCCTTGTCAATGTATGACTTGGCAAGAACACCCATTTCAGTTTGATTTGCCATAGCAGCACGGAACATATCACCTGTTGAGATATGTGCAACATGGAATTGTTCTACGATTTTTGCTGCTTGAGTTCCCTTACCTGCACCAGGTAAGCCCATAATCAAAAGATTCATGATTTGATCTCCTTATTTTATTTTTAAATAGAAGCAAAAAGTCTTTTCACTCCTATTTAAAAACAAAATAGAAGAGGGGAGACCAAACTCTTACAAATGTTAGAGTTAAACCTCCACTCCCTCAGCATTTACTATTCAAGTAAATACTTCTATTTTATTCTGTTCTATCCATGAAACCAACATACTTACGTTTCAGTAAGTAACCTTCTAATTGCTTGATTCCTTCAATACCTGTAGAGATAATGATCAAAAGACTAGTACCTCCAAAAGCAACTGCTTCTGAAAGTCCAAAGATATCTTTTGCCACAATCGGTAATATGGAAATCACACCAAGGAAAAGGGAACCAACAGTTGCAAGACGACGAAGAAGTTTAGACATATATTCTTCTGTACCTTTACCAGGACGGACTCCGTGGATATAGGCACCGCTCTTTTGTAGGTTCTCTGCCGCTTTTTCAGGATTAATCTGTACAAACGTATAGAAGAATGTAAAGAGAATAATCAACAAAGCATACATGGCAATACCAGTTGGTGAAGTTGTTGCCAGCATTTCTTGTGCTGTTCTTACCCAAGCCCAATCATGACCTGTAGCGCTCAAAAACTGAAGAATAGCCGCTGGCGCTGCAGTAATCGAACTTGCAAAGATAACAGGGATAACTCCAGCAGGGTTTACCTTCAAAGGAAGGTAAGAGCTAGATGGAGCACCTTGTGCAACCTTAGTATATTGGATTGGAATTTTGTATTCTGCTTGTTGAACATAAGTTGTAAAGTAAATGATCAACAAAACAGTAATAATCAAAATGATTACGAAAATGATAGATGAGTTGATACGGCTACTTGGGACGTTCACAAAGTAGTCCACATAGATGCCCTGAATCATCTCTGGAATTGAGGCAACAATCCCGGCAAAGATAATCATAGAAACACCATTTCCGTATCCCTTATCTGTAATTTGCTCTCCCAACCAAGTCACAATCATGCTACCAGCTGTTAAGATGATACCAATCATGATAAAGACTTGTGGAGTAAGAGCTGTTTTCAACAATTGAGCTCCAGCCAAAGTATTAAAACCAGCTGTAATCCCGATAGATTGCACAAAGGCTAGAACAAGAGCAATATAACGAGTAGCTTGATTTAATTTTCTTCGACCTACTTCCCCTTGTTTACCCCACTCTACAAACTTGGGTAAAATATCCATTTGCAAGAGTTGGACAACGATAGAGGCCGTAATGTAGGGACTAACACCAAGAGCAAAAACTGAGAAGTTTTTCATGGCATTCCCTGACACCAAGCTCAACATGTTTAAGAAGGATAATCCACTTAAAGCATTCAAGCTATTAGCATTCACACCGGGAACTGTAATGCTAGTTCCGATACGAAAGACCAAAACGATAAAAATTGTAAATAAAATTTTTGATCGAACCTGCTTGACTTTAAGAGCTTCTCTTAATAATTTAAAAAACATAGGTCACCTCTCTTAGATGACTTCTACTGAACCACCTTTAGCAGTGATAGCTTCTTCAGCTGATTTAGAGAATTTAGCTGCTTTCACAGTCAATTTCTTAGTCAACTCACCGTTACCAAGAATTTTAATACCTGATTTTTCAGCTTTAACAATTCCTGCTTCGATAAGAACAACTGGAGTAACTTCAGCACCATCTTCAAAGACGTTCAATTGGTCAAGGTTCACAATTGCGTATTCTTTAGCGTTGATGTTAGTGAATCCACGTTTTGGAAGACGACGGAACAATGGAGTTTGTCCACCTTCAAAACCAAGGCGAACTCCGCCACCGCTACGAGCTTTTTGACCTTTTTGACCACGACCAGATGTTTTACCGTTACCTGATGAAGTACCACGACCAACGCGGTTACGTACTTTACGAGAACCTTCTGCAGGTTTCAATTCATGAAGTTTCATTTTTATTTTCTCCTCTTTTGTAAAATGCTAGCGCCGATAAGGGAGAAAAGGTTGTCTCCCCCATCAACTCGCCTATACGACGTCATCATAGATGACTATATCTAGTTTTAGGGGATGGTATAGTGCACATCCCCTAAAAATTCATTAGTTTACTTCTTCAACTGTTACCAAGTGAGATACTGCTGTGATCATACCACGGATAGCAGCGTTGTCTTCTTTAATAACAGAGCTGTTCAATTTGCCAAGTCCAAGTGCTACAACAGTTTTACGTTGTGATGGAATGCGTCCGATTGGAGACTTAGTCAAAGTAATTTTAATTTGAGCCATTTTATCCCCTTTCTTACGCCAAATCAGAAACTGAAATACCACGAAGGGCAGCAACTTCTTCAGCGCGTTTCAATTGTTTCAAACCTTCAACAGTTGCACGAACAATGTTGATTGGAGTGTTAGAACCAAGTGATTTAGATGTAATATCAGCCACACCTGCCAATTCCACAACGGCACGAACTGCACCACCAGCGGCAACTCCAGAACCTTCTACAGCAGGTTTCAACAATACTTTAGCTCCACCGAATTCTGAAAGAACTTCGTGTGGGATTGTTGTTCCAACCATAGGAACTTCGATCAAGTTTTTCTTAGCATCATCTACTGCTTTACGGATTGCTTCTGGAACTTCTTGAGCTTTACCAGTACCAAATCCTACGCGACCGTTGTGGTCACCAACAACAACAAGAGCTGCGAAACGAAGACGACGTCCACCTTTAACAACTTTTGTAACACGGTTGACAGCAACTACGCGTTCTTCTAATTCAACTGCATTGTCTTTAAATGCCATTTTCTAGTGTCCTCCTATTAGAATTTCAATCCGTTTTCACGAGCTGCATCAGCCAAAGCTTTCACACGTCCGTGATATAGATATCCACCGCGGTCGAACACCACTTCTGAAATACCTTTAGCGTTTGCACGTTCTGCAACGAGTTTACCGACAGCAACGGCTTGTTCAGTTTTAGTTCCTTTTGAAACTTCTTTGTCAAGAGTTGAAGCACTTGCGAGCGTTACACCCGCTACGTCATCAATCACTTGAGCGTAGATGCCTGTATTAGAACGGAATACGTTCAAACGTGGGCGATCAGCAGTTCCAGAGAGTTTTCCGCGAACGCGACGGTGGCGTTTTTGGCGGAGTTTGTTTTTATCTGGTTTTGAAATCACAGTTTTCACCTCTTTAGTTTTAAATCGTGTGCTATGCACAAAGTTGGAAAATAAGTTGTTGGTTGAGAAGCAACCACTCAACATTATTTACCTGTTTTACCTTCTTTACGGCGAACGAATTCACCAACGTAACGGATACCTTTACCTTTATATGGTTCTGGTGAACGAAGGCTACGTACGTAAGCAGCTGTTTGACCAACTACTTCTTTTGAAATTCCGCTAACAACAATTGTTGTTGGGTTTGGAAGTTCAAAAGTAATTCCTTCTGGAGCTTCAACTTCGTCTGGATGAGATTTACCAACAGCCAAAACAAGTTTAGATCCTTGAAGTTGTGCACGGTAACCAACCCCGCGCATTTCAAGTTCTTTCTTGAATCCTTCTGATACACCAACAACCATGTTGTTCAAAAGGGCACGAGTAGTTCCGTGGATAGTTTTCATTTCTTTTGAATCGTTTGGACGGTGAAGAGTTACTTCAGTACCTTCCACACGGATTTCAATATCTTTTGAGAACTCACGAGTAAGTTCTCCTTTAGGTCCTTTTACAGTTACAACGTTGTCATTGTTAGTGAGTTCAACACCAGCAGGCAACACGATAACTTTATTACCAATACGTGACATGTTTATTTTCTCCTGTTAAATTGTCAGGCCAGAACGGCCAGTTTTCACGGGGTTCAGATACTTATTTAGTTCAAGAGCTGAACTGAACACGCTCTAAGAACTGCGCAAAATAGATAAGTTGGCTCGTTTGTAAACAAACTTCTCCAACTTCCTAGTTTTGCTTTGTTCTTTACGAGCTTTGTATCTTGATTTGAGTTCGAGCTAAGAATTTGGTGAAAAAGATAAGTTTGTCTTGAAGCATCGCTCCTGCTACAAACTTCCTATTTTCACTGCATTCTTTTAACGCTCTCACATCATCAATTACCAAACGTAAGCGATAACTTCTCCACCAACATTCTTTTGGCGTGCTTCTTTATCAGTAAGCAAACCTTCAGAAGTTGAAAGGATAGCAATTCCAAGTCCGTTAAGAACTTTTGGAAGGTCTTCACGTTTTTTGTAGACACGAAGTCCTGGTTTAGAAACACGTTTCAAGTTAGTGATAACTTTTTCACCGTTTGGTCCGTATTTAAGGAATACACGGATGATGCCTTGTTTGTCATCTTCGATGATTTCAACGTTTTTTACAAAACCTTCGCGTTTAAGGATTTCAGCAATCCCTTTTTTGATGTTTGATGCAGGTACTTCAAGTACTTCGTGTTTAGCTTGGTTAGCGTTACGAATACGAGTTAGGAAGTCTGCGATTGGGTCAGTCATAACCATTTTATTTTTCTCCTCTTACTAGTAGTTTGCAAGTTGCACTTGCTAGTTAATACATGATACAAAGAGCGTAAGGCAAGAGCAAAAATAGGCAATTTGATGTAGGAGCAATGCTCCAAAGAAAATTGGTCTTTTTTGCCAAAGCTGTAGCTCGTGTTCAAATTGGCAAACCCAACTGAACCCGAGCTAAACTCTGTGTGAAAAAGATAAACTTTCCTAGAAACTTCAGTTTCTTCGTCAAGTTTCCTATTTTCACTTAGAGTTTTGACGCCCTTGATATCTTAAATTACCAAGATGCTTTTGTTACACCAGGAATTTGTCCTTTGTAAGCTAATTCACGGAAGCAAACACGGCAAAGTTTAAATTTGCGGTAAACTGAATGTGGACGACCACATTTTTCACAACGAGTATAAGCTTGAGTAGAGAACTTCGCTGGACGTTTGTTCTTAGCAATCATTGATTTTTTAGCCATTAGATTTACCTCCTATATTATTTTGCAAAAGGCATTCCAAGGCCTGTAAGCAATGCACGTGACTCTTCGTCAGTGTTAGCAGTTGTTACGATAACGATGTCAAGACCACGAGTTTTGTCAACGTCATCGAAGTTGATTTCTGGGAAGATCAATTGTTCTTTCACACCAAGTGTGTAGTTTCCGCGTCCGTCAAATGATTTTGTTGGAACACCGTGGAAGTCACGTACACGTGGAAGTGAAACTGAAACCAATTTATCCAAGAATTCGTACATACGTTCACCACGAAGGGTAACTTTTGCACCGATCGCAACACCTTCACGAAGACGGAAGCCGGCGATTGATTTTTTAGCTTTAGTGATAAGTGGTTTTTGACCTGAGATAAGTGCCAATTCTTCAGCAGCTTTTTCAAGGCTTTTAGCGTTTGATACAGCTTCACCAACACCCATGTTCAAAACGATCTTATCTACTTTAGGCACAGCCATCACTGATGAGTAGTTGAATTGTTCTGTCAAAGCAGGAACTACTTCATTAAGATATTTTTCTTTTAAACGATTTGCCATTATACTTCTCCTTTCCTTCGTGATTAATCAAGCACTTCGCCTGACTTTTTGTTGTAGCGAACTTTTTTACCGTCTACAAATTTGTAACCAACACGACCAGCTACACCATTTTTGTCCAAAACTTGAACGTTTGATACGTGGATAGCTGCTTCTTTCTCGATGATACCACCTTGAGGAAGCTCGTTAGTTGGACGTTGGTGTTTCTTAACGATGTTAACACCTTCAACGATAACTTTGTTTACTTTTGGAAGGGCAGTAAGGACAACAGCTTCTGTTCCCTTATCTTTACCAGCGATTACGCGAACTTTGTCGCCTTTTTTTACAAACATTAGGTTTCTCCTTGATTTTTCTTACGCCCATAAGGGCACCCTAGCTTGAAGCTAGGGGACTAGTTTGTTTCTAAAAATTAAAGTACTTCTGGAGCAAGTGACACGATCTTCATGAAGCCACCTTCACGCAATTCACGTGCAACTGGGCCAAAGATACGTGTTCCGCGAGGAGTTTTGTCTTCACGGATGATAACTGCTGCGTTTTCGTCAAATTTGATGTATGAACCATCAGCTCGACGAGCACCTGATTTAGTACGAACGATAACTGCTTTAACAACGTCACCTTTTTTAACCGCACCACCAGGAGTAGCTTGTTTTACAGATGCCACGATAACATCACCGATGTTTGCAAATTTACGTCCTGAACCACCAAGAACTTTGATAGTCAAGATTTCGCGAGCACCGCTATTGTCTGCGACTTTCAAACGAGTTTCTGTTTGAATCATTTCAGTTTTCTCCTTTCAGGTTTGATTAGATGATGACCGCTTCTTCAACAACTTCTACAAGACGGAAACGTTTTGTAGCTGAAAGCGGACGAGTTTCCATGATACGTACGATATCGCCTTCTTTGGCAACATTGTTTTCATCATGAGCTTTGTATTTTTTAGAGTAGTTAATACGTTTACCATAGACTGGGTGGTTACGTTTTGTTTCAACTACAACTGTGATTGTCTTGTCCATTTTGTCAGATACAACACGTCCAACAAGAACTTTACGATTATTGCGTTCCATTGAAATTTCTCCTTCCCTAGTCTATTATTTCGCTTCAGATTGAACTGTTTTGATACGAGCGATTTGTTTTTTAACTTCTTTCAAGCGAGCTGTTTGTTCCAATTGACCAGTAGCAGCTTGGAAACGAAGTTCAAACAATTCTTTTTTCAATTCGTTTTCGCGCTTCGCGAGTTCTTCTTGAGAAAGACCACGAAGTTCTTTAACAAATTCTTTTACTTCATTAAGTTTCATGCCTTCTCCTTATTCTGCTTCACGTTTTACGAATTTACATTTAACTGGCAATTTGTGGCTAGCAAGACGAAGCGCTTCGCGTGCAATCTCTTCAGATACACCAGCAATTTCGAACATCACTTTACCACGTTTAACTGGTGCTACCCAACCTTCAGGTGCCCCTTTACCAGATCCCATACGCACACCGATAGCTTTAGCAGTGTATGATTTGTGTGGGAAGATTTTAATCCAAACTTTACCACCACGTTTCATGTAACGAGTCATGGCGATACGAGCAGCTTCGATTTGGCGGTTAGTGATCCAGTGGCTAGTTGTAGCTTGAAGACCGTATTCACCAAATGCTACTTCTTTTCCACCTTTTGCTTCACCGCGCATTTTTCCACGGAATTCACGACGGTGTTTAACACGTTTAGGTACTAACATTGGTTATTTACCTCCTTTAGTGTTTTTGCGAGCTGGAAGAACTTCACCACGGTAGATCCATACTTTAACACCAAGTTTACCGTATGTAGTATCTGCTTCTTCCCAAGCGTAATCGATATCTGCACGAAGTGTGTGAAGTGGAACAGTTCCTTCAGAGTATCCTTCAGCACGGGCGATATCTGCACCGTTCAAACGACCTGATACTTGAGTTTTGATTCCTTTAGCTCCAGCACGCATTGCACGTTGAATTGCTTGTTTTTGTGCACGACGGAAAGCAACACGTTGCTCCAATTGACGAGCAATACCTTCACCTACAAGGTGAGCATCCAAATCAGGTTGTTTGATTTCGATGATGTTGATGTGTACTTGTTTTCCAGTCAATTTGTTAAGTTTTGCACGGAGTGCATCAACGTTAGCACCACCTTTACCGATTACCATACCTGGTTTAGCAGTGTGAAGTGAAACGTTAACTTTGTTTACTGCGCGTTCGATTTCGATAGTTGAAACTGCTGCGTCAGCAAGTTCTTTTTGAACGAATTTACGGATTGCAAGATCTTCATGAAGGTAATCCGCGTATTCTTTTTCAGCATACCATTTGGCATCCCAATCACGGATGATGCCGACACGCATACCAATTGGATGTACTTTTTGACCCACGATTTTACCTCCTTATTTTTCTGCAACAGCTACAGTGATGTGAGCTGTACGTTTGTTGATTGGTGAAGCTGAACCTTTCGCACGTGGACGGAAACGTTTCATAGTTGGTCCTTCGTTTGCGAATGCTTCAGATACTACCAAGTTAGCTTTATCCAAACCAAAGTTGTTTTCAGCATTAGCTACAGCTGAGTTCAAAACTTTCAAGATGATTTCAGCAGCTTTGTTTGGAGTGAATGTCAAGATTGCGATTGCATCGGCTACGCTTTTACCACGGATGTTATCAAGAACAAGACGTGATTTACGAGGTGAAACACGTACTGTACGAGCCATTGCTTTAGCTGAAGTAATTTCTGCCATTTATGTTCTCCTTATTTTCTACGTGTTTTCTTGTCGTCTGCAGCGTGACCTTTGTAAGTACGAGTTGGTGCAAATTCACCAAGTTTGTGACCTACCATGTCTTCTTGGATGTAAACAGGTACGTGTTTACGTCCGTCATAAACTGCGATAGTGTAACCAATGAAACTCGGGAAGATCGTTGAACGACGTGACCAAGTTTTAATAACTTTTTTCTTTTCGTCGTTAGCTTGAGCTTCAACTTTTTTCATCAAATGCTCATCGACGAAAGGTCCTTTTTTAAGACTGCGTCCCATTTTTATATTTTCTCCTTTAAATGTTGTACCACAGCGGCTTGCGCTCACATGGAGCGCTACCGAGCTGGCGGATTTACTAGTTACTTAAGCGACTAGTTTAATATTATTTCTCGTTGCGACGACGAACGATAAGTTTGTCAGATTTCGCTTTCTTGTTACGAGTTTTAAGACCAAGAGCAGGTTTGCCCCATGGAGTAGATGGTGCTTTACGACCAACTGGTGCTTTACCTTCACCACCACCGTGTGGGTGATCGTTAGGGTTCATTACAGAACCACGAACTGTTGGGCGGATACCTTTCCAACGGCTACGTCCTGCTTTACCAAGGTTAACAAGTCCATGTTGTTCGTTTCCGACAACACCAACTGTAGCACGACAAGTTCCAAGGATCATACGTACTTCGCCAGATTGAAGACGAACAAGAACGTATTTACCTTCAGAACCCAATACTTGAGCAGAAGCTCCAGCAGCACGTACCAATTCACCACCACGACCTGGTTTCAACTCGATGTTGTGGATCAAAGTACCAACTGGAATGTTAGCAAGTGGAAGAGCATTTCCGACTTTGATATCTGCTTCTGGACCTGAAACGATACGTTGACCAACTTCAAGACCTTTTGGAGCGATGATGTACGCTTTCACACCGTCAGTGTAGTGTACAAGAGCGATGTTTGCAGAACGGTTTGGATCGTACTCGATTGTTTTAACAACTGCTTCAACGTTGTCTTTGTTACGTTTGAAGTCAACCAAACGGTAGAAACGTTTGTGTCCACCACCTTGGTGACGAACTGTGATACGACCGTTGTTGTTACGACCAGCCTTGCTCTTCAATGCAACAAGCAATGATTTTTCAGGAGTGCTTGTTGTGATTTCAGCGAAATCCAAAGAAGTCATATTACGGCGACCGTTTGTTGTTGGTTTATAAACACGAATTCCCACGATATTTCCTCCTTAGATTATTCAGCTTCAGCAGCAAACAACTCGATTGCTTTAGAATCAGCTGTAAGTGTGATGATAGCTTTTTTAGTTTTGTTAGTAAAACCAGTGTAACGTCCAACACGTTTAGCTTTTGGTTTTACGTTGATTGTGTTAACATTAGCAACTTTAACACCTTCGAAAGCAGCTTCAACAGCTTGCTTGATCAAAAGTTTGTGTGCACGAGTGTCAACTTCAAATACATATTTTCCTGCTTCAAGTTGAGCCATTGAGCTTTCAGTGATGACAGGTTTTTTGATAACATCATACAAATTCATTATGCAAGAACCTCCTCGATTTTAGAGATAGCTGCTTGAGTAACAAGAAGTTTGTCACTATTTGCGATGTCAAGAACACTTGCAGTTGTAGCAGTCGCAACTTTCACGTTTGGAAGGTTACGAGCTGAGAGAGCTGCGAATTCGTTTCCTTCTTCAAGAATAACAAGGACTTTAGAATCGATGCTCAATGCTGCAAGAACTTTTGCAAATTCAGCAGTTTTTGGAGCTGTAAATTCAAGAGAATCAACGGCTACAAATTTATTTTCAGCAACTTTTTCTGAGTAAACAGATTTAAGCGCAAGGCGACGAACTTTTTGAGGAAGTTTGTACGCATAGCTACGTGGAGTTGGTCCGAAGACGATTCCACCACCACGCCATTGTGGAGAGCGGATAGAACCTTGACGAGCACGTCCAGTTCCTTTTTGACGCCATGGTTTGCGTCCGCCACCTGAAACAGCTGAGCGGTTTTTAACTGCGTGAGTTCCTTGACGAAGGCTAGCACGTTGGCTGATGATCACATCAAACACAACAGATTCATTTGGTTCGATACCAAAGATTGCATCGTTAAGAACAACTTCGCCCGCTTGTTTACCAGTTTGGTCGAATAATGTTACATTTGCCATTTTGACTGTATTCCCCTTTCCTTATTATTTACCAGCTTTAACTGCCGACTTGATAGTGATAAGAGATTTCTTAGCACCTGGTACGTTACCTTTGATAAGGATAACGTTCTTTTCTGGAACAACTTGTACAACTTCAAGGTTTTGAATTGTTACGCGGTCACCACCCATACGTCCTGCAAGGTTTTTACCTTTGAATACGCGGTTAGGTGCAACAGGTCCCATAGAACCTGGACGACGGTGGTAACGAGAACCGTGAGCCATTGGTCCACGTGATTGTCCGTGGCGTTTGATAACACCTTGGAAACCTTTACCTTTAGAAGTACCAGTTACATCAACAACGTCTCCAGCTGCGAATGTTTCAACTGTAATTTCAGCACCAACTTCTAAGCCTTCAACGTTTTTGAATTCACGAATGAAGCGCTTAGGAGCCGTGTTAGCTTTTGCTACATGTCCTTTAGCAGGTTTGTTGCTCAATACTTCGCGTTTGTCATCGAAACCAACTTGGATAGCGTTGTATCCGTCTGTTTCAACAGTTTTAACTTGAAGAACAACGTTTGGAGTTGCTTCAATAACTGTTACAGGGATCAATTCGCCAGCTTCAGTGAAGATTTGAGTCATTCCCACTTTTTTCCCTAAGATTCCTTTTGTCATGAGAAAATAGTTCCTTTTCTATATTTTTTATTCAAAAAGTTTTTAACGAGCGTTTTTTATGCTCAAGTCTAAGATACAAAGGGCGTCAAACTCAAAGTGAAAATAGGAAACTGACGCAGTGTCTAGCAGACACTAGGAAGTTTATCTTTTTCACACCGAGTTTAGCCCGTGTTCAATTAGATTGAAACACCAGCCTCTGCTCTTTTATATTTTAGATTAAAGTTTGATTTCTACGTTTACACCACTTGGAAGATCCAATTTCATCAACGCATCAACTGTTTTTTGAGTTGGGTTAACAATATCGATCAAACGTTTGTGTGTACGCATTTCAAATTGTTCGCGAGAGTCTTTGTATTTGTGAGTCGCACGAATGATTGTGTAGAGGCTACGTTCAGTTGGAAGTGGGATTGGACCCGCAACTTGTGCACCTGTACGAGTAGCTGATTCTACGATTTTTGCAGCCGCTGTGTCAAGCGTACGGTGTTCGTAAGCTTTCAAACGGATACGGATTTTTTTGTTTGCCATCTTTTTCTCCTTTTCGTCTATTTAAGATAATAGGCTAGCTCCACAAGAAAACCGACGCGGTGTTGCGTGGCAATGCAACCGAGCGTGTCGCAACCTCTTGCATCAAAGCTAAGGCTGTAATTTACAGCACTATAATAGAATAACACAAAGCCCCTGCGATTGCAAGGGATTTGTTGCTGTTTTTTAAAATTTTTAACATGAAAATGTTTTCTTTTTTGGCGGGTCATTTATTTAAGTATTTTATGGAAGAAAGTTACTCTCTCTTCACCTGTTCATAGCTTTCTTTCCCGTCATTAAGCTTGTCCCAAATCACTACTTGCCCACTTTGGAGCGATTTTTGCACATCGATGATGCGTTGATTGGACGAACCTCGAAACTGGAGCATGAGATTTCTCTTAGTTCGATCGTATCGTCCATCGACAAGAATGTCAATCAATGATAAGAGTTCCAGTTTATCTGGAGTTTCCAACATCATTTCTTCCCATGTATAGCCCGTCCAGGACCAGATGTCTTTATCTGGCAATTCCTTTCGGATGCGTTTAACGAGAGGCAAGAGAATGCCCGTATTGAGAAAAGGCTCTCCTCCTAGCAAAGTCAAGCCTTGAACATAGGGCTGAGCAAGGTCTGCCATAATCTGTTCTTCTAACTCTGCAGTGTATGGAATGCCAGCATTAAAAGACCAAGTCGCAACATTATAACACCCCTCGCAATGAAACATGCAACCTGATACATAGAGAGAGTTACGCACGCCTTCTCCATCTACAAAGTTAAAGGCCTTGTAGTCAATGATACGGCCTTGACTAAGTTCCTCGCTTTTCCATTCTTGTGGTTTTGGATTATTCATTCGCTACCTCTATCCAATAACGCTCGACTCCATTACGAACATCCTCAATGAGACCTCCATTTGCTAGAATGACTGCTCTACTAGCATGATTATTCACGCTACAGGTCACAAGAGCTTTCTTGATGTTCTTGTCCTTAGCAACTTGCAAACCCTGACTGAGAGTTTCTTTAGCATAACCTTTGCCTCTTTCAGACGGTCGGATGGAGTAGCCAATGTGGCCAGCATAATTCAGTAAACCCTCATTCAGTCTCAATCGCAGATTCAAAAATCCTAGAGCACGACCTACATCATCAAATGATACAAATTGAATAGAAGGAACACGATTTTCAGGCAAGTTTATTCCCATCTCTTTTTGCATATTTGTTTCCAACCAGTCTTCATAGGAAAAATTCTCTGTATCCCAGAAACCACCGTCGTGAGGCGACTGATATTTTTTAAACTCTGCCATCATCTCTAAAACTGTTTCTTTATCTGCTAATCTTGGTCTGCGTAATTCCATCCTTACCTCCCACTAAGAGAAAAGCGAGAGCTGACTCTCACTTTTATTTCTTCTTATTCTTATTTAAAAATTGTTCTCTGAGGTTGAGCAAGCGTTCTTTTTTACCAGCTCCACCCTTAGAGTGTTTCTCGTGATAACGGGTCACTTGTGCATGCCCCTTATCGTCTAATTGATATTTTCCCATTTCACTTCTTTCTAATTTGTTACTTGATGCCCAGCTATTTTAATCGTTGAACCATTCATATGTTTGACACGCGCTGCGATTTCCTTGTGACGCCCATTGACCATAGGTCTCGCTTGAGGATTGCCTAAATAGCCACAAGTCCGTTTAACAACGTCTACTGTTTTAGGGTCGCTATTTCCACAGTTTGGACAAGCAAATCCTCTCTCAGTTGGTTCAAAATCCCCTTCAAAGTCACACTTGTAGCAACGGTCTATTGGAGTATTGGTCCCAAGATAGCCCACACGGTCATAGGCATAATCCCAAACAGCTTCCAGAGCCTTTGGATTTTGCTGAAGGACTGGATACTCACAATAATGGATGAAACCACCTGACGCACCTGCTTCCGGATAGACTTTCTCAAAGTCTAATTTTTCAAACGGTGTTGGATTCTTACGAACATCGTAGTGGAAAGAGTTGGTGTAGTATTCCTTATCTGTAATATCTGGAATATAACCGAACTTGTCTGTATCTAGTCTACAGAAACGGTCTGTCAAACTTTCAGATGGTGTTGAGTAGATAGAGAAATGATAGCCATATTGATCTGACCACTCTTCTACACGGCGTTTCATATCGCGAATGATGTCTAGCGTGAATTCCTTAGCATCTGGATTGCTTTCCCAGCTGTTACCAAAGAAAACAGTTGCTACTTCATACAAACCGATATAGCCTAGCGAAACTGTGGCACGACGATTCTTAAAGAGCTGGTCAACACTTTCTTCTTTACCTAGACGATGACCAAAAGCACCGTATTGATAAAGGATAGGAGCATTGGCTGGTGTCGCTTCCTTGGTCCGTTCGACACGGTAAACCAGAGCATCTTCTGCGATATTCATCCGCTCGTTGAAGATTTCCCAGAACTTGGTCATATCACCTTCAGACTCGAGAGCAATACGAGGCAGATTAACCGTCACAACACCTAGATTCATCCGACCTGAATTAACTTCTACACCATTCTCATCCTTCCATCCTTGAAGAAACGAACGGCAACCCATAGGAACCTTAAAAGAACCTGTCAACTCAACAATCTTATCATAAGACAAGACGTCTGGATACATCCGCTTGGTTGCACACTCGAGGGCTAACTGCTTGATGTCATAGTTGGGAGTTCCTTCCTCTAAGTTGAGACCTCGTTTCAGAGTAAAAATGAGTTTAGGAAAGATAGCCGTACGATGTTCCGAACCAAGCCCCTTAATGCGAATGTTTAAAATAGCTTTTTGAATTTCCCGCTCAAAACGATTGGTTCCTAGACCAAAGCCTAGCGAAGTAAAAGGTGTTTGTCCATTTGAAGTGAAGAGGGTGTTGATTTCATACTCAAGAGATTGCATGGCATCGTAGATATCTTTCTGAGTTTTCTTCCATGCATAATCTTCTTGTTTATCAGGTAAAACCCACTCTTCCGCATCCTTGAGGTGTTTTTGATAATTCTTCTCTGCATAAGGAGCCAAGACTTCATCGATACGGTCAGCTGAACAGCCTCCATACTGGCTAGAAGCAACGTTGGCAATGATTTGGGAAATCTGAGCTGTTGCAGTCTGGATAGACTTAGGACTTTCCACCTCTGCATTCCCAATCTTAAAACCATTTTCCAACATACCTTTAAAATCAATCAAACAGCAGTTGGTCATAGGGGTATAGGGACTGTAGTCCAAATCGTGATAGTGGATATCGCCTTTTTGGTGGGCATTGGCTACGTGTTTAGGGAGCATTTGCAGCCCGATTGACTTCCCAACAATCCCTGCTGTCAAATCACGCTGGGTGTTGAAGACATCGCTGTCTTTATTGGCATTTTCATTGACAACTGCTTGATCTTTATTGAGCAGCTTATGGATACTAAAGTTGATATCTGTCGCTTTTGAGCGCTCAAAATCCCTCTGTGTTCGATAAGTGATATACTCCTCAGCCAACGCATATTCTTTGGCTTCAAGGAGTTCATGTTCTACAATATTTTGGATTTCATAAATCTTAACTCCCTGCGGAAAACGACTATGAATTTCTGTGACAATTCGCTCGGTCAGAGCATTTAGGCGCTTTTCAACCAAGGGTGTCACATCCATAACCTTGTCTGCTGCCTTGTGGAGAGCCTTGTCAATCTTGTCCACATCAAATACAACACGTCTCCCATCTCGTTTTTCAACGAAGAGAGTTGGCAAAATTGTAATTTTTTCTTCTAGTGCAATCATATGCATGCTCTTTTCTAAAATGTTCTTTCTAAAAAGTATTATACCACTCTAAAAAGAAAAATCAATATCTTGTGTTAAAAATCCTAAAATTTTTAAAAATACACAAGATATTGATTTAGCTATTTGATTTTATAGACTTTGAATTCTGAGTAATCGGTCTTTACTTGTTGATAATTTTCTTTCAAGAGTGTTTCCACTTCAGACCAGAGCGCCACCTTGTCGTTCACCACTATCAACTTAGGTTGATTTTCTTTCAAGTCATGAATCAAGCTGGCTTTATTTTCTTCTGTATTCGTGTAAAGAAGAGGTGATGTGAACATGGATCCAGCCAAACGCTGGCTTTCCTTATACATCTGAACATGAGAATCCCAGATATAGATTTGGTCTCCCTCACTTGTCTCTTGTTTGACTCTATCTACTACTTGATGTTGTTCTCCATAAGAAGCCGGATGAAAGACAAAACGAGATATAAAAGGAATTACAATCAGGTAAACCACAACGAGAATTGGTAAGTAGAGATTCCCCTTCATAAATTTTTTCCATAAAGTAGGAACTTCTTCTCTGCTCCGACGACGAGCTCCTCTAGCTGAATGTTTCCCACGAATACTGGTCATCAAAAGAAGGAGTAAAAATGGAAGGATTAGAATCAAACGCGAACCGTGAAGAGGTTCTTGAGAAAAAATCAGCAAGACTAGTGCAAATAAGAAAACAAAGCTAGTTGGTACTGAAATAACATATAATCTCGATGCCTTTGATTGGAATAAGCCCAGAAAAACAAGGACAAGAGCACCTAAGCCAAAGGTCAACAAACCATAGAATAAAAGATGATCTATTAGTTGGGAATTGGTAAACATCTGAAGGGAATCAATCGGATATAAAAGACTTCCTAGAGCTTCTCCAAAACCACCTGAAGCAAGAACATAGTATCCTACTGGGTAAAAGATGAGAGAAAAGCCAAGTATTGCTGCAAAAAACTGATAAACTCCATGAGCAAAGCGCCCATGCCCAACATTAAAGACAAATAAACCAATTGTTACTACTGCAGTAAAAAGAAGACTTGTAAGAGGCTGTATGAAAAATGATAGGGCCAAGAAAATCCCCAGACGTAGAAATCCCTTGTCATGATTAGGATTTGATAGATAGCGTGCTACTAAAGAAAAGCCTGCAAATAAGAACGGTAGAGCTAAGATAGTAGCGTAGCCTCCGCCAAAACCAAGACCGGATACCAAAATATAAAATATGGTTAGGAGTTGTTTGGCTTGCTCCCTTTGTCCCGTCAGATAGTCAGTTGAAGAAAAAAGGAAATAACCTCCTCCTAAGAGGGCTAGCCATTCCACAAAGGCAAAAAGAATGCCTCCTTTGGTGATGTAAAGTAGTAAATAATAAAGTAGACCTTGACTAGCATAATAGCTACTGTAGAGCTGTCCTCCCTGATGTAAAGTCCACCCAATATACAAATCCTGCGCCTGAGAAGGACTTACCATATCTAAAAGTAAAGGTATCACTACAGAAAAAACCGTTGCAATCGTACTTCCAATGATGAGTCTGAAAAACGGGAAAGCTACCTGTTCTTCTTTTTCTACATGAGATCCAAGGTTCCTATCCAATCTATTTTCAATTTCATTACTCTGTATCGTTTCGGATACTTCTTCGATTCTGCCATATACAGCCATGTCGTTTCTCCTATTCAATTTATCTGTCTTAGTATATCAAAAAGACCTAGAATTGTCAGCTTGCGATGGCTGTTTGAGTGATTTTTTGCATAGTTTCACAAAGGTTTCAATTTCCCGAAATCGGTGTAAATGTGTCTGTTTAAATGTCGTGATATAGTTTAATTCTTTCTGAGTTAGCATCTTCCCTCCTATATCTTCTTATTCGTAAAAGCCAAGAAAAATAGGACTGGTTTGTATCCTCAGTCCTAGATTTCTTATAAGATAGGGGCGAATAACTGGGCAATTTCCTTAATTAATTTCTGATACCAGCTATTTTTTATCGTATGAGGGAAAATTTCTTGCGATACCGAAAAAATCTCCTGAAAGTCTTTCTGAATCTCTGTGATTGATTCTGTTTTATATAGCAAGACTGCATTTTCATAGTGGTGAAGCAAACTTCTATAATCTAAGTTAATGGTCCCAACTGCAGCAAAGTCCTTATCCACTAGGATTTGTTTACTGTGGATGAAGCCTGGACTATACTCAAAAATCCTGACTCCTGCTGACAAAAGATCCGGATAGGCCCCTCTTGTGATGAGCTGGATTAATTTTTTATCTGGAATGAAAGGAGTCACGATGCGGACATCGACACCCCTCATGGCCGCGTTTTTAATACTCTCTGTTAAGTCATAGTCAATAATCAAATAGGGCGTTGTAATATAGACTGAATCAGTGGCCTGATTAATCAAACTTTGATAGACTTTTTTCCCTACCTGGGTACGGAAGATGGGCTTGGGTCCACTACCGTAAGGAATGCAGAGCCCTTGGCCAGAACAAGGCTGATTTTCCAAGTGATACTGGTCAAAATCGCTGATTTCCCCACGATTGATATACCAAGTCATCAAAAAGAGACGGGTGAGAGCCTTGACACCAGGGCCATCTAAGCGAATCCCACTGTCCTTCCAATAGCCAAAGCGTTCTACATGATTGATGTACTCATCGGCTAAGTTAATGCCTCCTGTATAGGCTACCTGACCATCTATGACAAGGATTTTACGATGGTCCCGATTGTTGTAAGCCACCGTCAAGCGAGGAATCACCTTGTTAAACTTATGTGCTTCAATTCCTCGACTACGAAGCTGAATAGTATAGTCTCCAGGCAAAGTCGCCATACAGCCGATATCATCATAGAGCATCTTGACCTCTACACCTTGAGCTGCCTTTTGCTCTAGTATGTCTAGTATGCTATTCCACATCAGACCTTCTTCGACAATATAGTACTCTAGAAAGATAAACTTTTCAGCTTTCTTGAGGTCTTCCAACATATATTGCCACATCCTTTCACCCGAAGAAAAGAATTGTGAGTCTGTTCGATTATAGACATCGGCATTGCTATCCATACTCAACAAAGATTTGATAACTCCGTAAGCTGCCTTATCATCTTCCTTCAATTTCTGGCGGAGAGTTTTACTGTTATCCTCCCGAAAATGCATGGAACCAAGTTTGTCCAACTGCTTGATTTCTTTTTTAGACAATCGCCTTTCACCAAACATCAGATAGAGCAAGGGGCCAATGACAGGAACAAAAGTCACCACTAACCACATTACTTTACTTTCAGGCGCCATTGAGCGATTGACAATTGCGACAATAGTCGCCATACTCATAAAAATTAAGACAATTACCCATAGAATAGGGGCCATGCGCCCTAAATAGAGAAAGAGACCAAAAACAAGACAAAGTTCAAGTAGCATAATCGAAAGACTAAAGCCATACTTGGACATCAATAATTGAAATTTTCTATATTTCATACATCCCCTTTCTTTTAACCTTCCCCCTTACCACCTAATTAATAGATGTTTCCACTAGTATACATCAGTTCATAGCTAGATGGCAACAATTTACTCTTGCTAAAGTTTCAACCATTATGATCTCATATGCGTATTACAGTTTGAGAGCCAACATATTGACCGTCATACCGGCTGCAGTTCCCATAAGATAGATGACATCTCCCTCCTTAACAAGCCCTTGTTCTAATGAATAAGCCAAGCCAAACGGTACAGATACTGACACCATATTTCCATAATCAGTGACAAGATTGAGATATTGTTCCTCCGCAACACCTAGTTTTTCCATAACTAAAGGAAGGGCACGACTTGCTTGATGGGGAATAATATAGTCCACATCTGACAATGCTAGCTGCGTTTTTTCTTGAAACTCTTCAAACATGACTGGAATTTTACGAGCAGATAAGAGGAGAATTTTCTTACCTTTCATATCAAACATATAGTTGGTCTTAGTCGCTTCAGAGTACTCTTTTGGTTGAAAAGAAGTCAGACCTCCACGAATCTCCGTATCGTGTGCTCCTTCTGACCAAGTACGTTGGAGACTAGCAATGACCCCTTTTTCCTGATGGCTTTTTTGGAAAATAAAGGCTGCCGCCCCATCACTAAAGAGTTCAAAACTTTCTTTTTGCTTAGGATTGAGCCCTAAACTACCAACCTCACTAGACACAATTAAGACACGATTGTATTCGCCTGCCTCGATCAAGTGGGACATAGTCGATAGAGCAGAAATAAAGCTAGTACAGGTCGTATTGATATCCATAGCTGGGATTGAGAGTCCTTTTGCCACGCGCTCATGAATCAAGGCAGCCGTACAAGGAATAGGCTGAACACCAACTGCACTAGCTGATACAAGGCAATCGATATCTTTAATATCTAAGTTTGCATATTCGAGTGCTCTCTGAATTGCTACCTCTGCTAAATCTAACTGCGTTTCTTCATTTTCAACTACACGATAACGCGTCTGGTCTTTGAATTGGACGGTATGCTTTGGAAGGCAAACACCATATCCTGCAATTTCTACATGTCTTTTTACTTCTGTCATTGTCTTTTATCCTTTCATAAACGTTGGATTCGTTTGAGTTTATGGCTAGTATCCCAGTGATAATCTGAAAATTGAATTTCGGGAACTATAAACTGCTTTTGCTGGGCCAGGAGTTGAAACTGTACTAAAATAGCTGTCTCCATGCTCTCATCTCGTTGGTTTAGACAAACTTCCACTAACTTCTCAGAATATTGTTTGACTTGGTAATCTCCTATATTCTCCACAAAGAGGATGCAACGTCTGATAAAGTCTGGATAGATGGTCACCTGTCCCCCATCCAGTCCATCGAAATAGAAGATGTCGTCAGAGCGTCCTTCGACCTTGTCAATTCGTGTATAGCAGGAGCCACACGGACAAGTCTTCGGATTTTCAACCAAGATATCATTGAGCTGGTAGCGATAAACAGGCTGACTACTTCGTTTAAAGTCCGTAATCACTGGATAAAAACGGCGGTCATCCAGATACTGCTTTTCCACAAGTATAATGTCTTCGTTGAGATGCAGATTTCCAGCTGAGCAAGTGCAAGCTAGGAAACCTTCGGTTGCCTGATAAACTTGGTCAATAATGGATAGAGAAAAGGCTTCTGCGATGAGTTCCCTATCATTATCTTCCAAGATTTCTGCCACCGAAACGATTTTTTGTGGGTGGATAGCTAACTCTCCAGCCTTGAGACGCTTGCTCAATTCAATCAACATAGAGGCTGGTGCCACAACAATCGTCGGCTGGTAGGTATTCAGCCGCTCAATATGGACATCTGTAGGTTTAAAAATATCAAAATACTCCAAACGAATAAGTGCCGTATTGATGGTCTGATAGAGTTCATTATCAGCTCTCAGGAAAAAGGCGATTCGGTGTCCAAAAAGCTGGCCCTTGGGTAACATCTTAGCTAAGATAGCTGCTGCCCACATACTTCGCTCTTTCTCCGTTGTGATAAAAAGCCCCCGATGTCCAGATGTCCCTGAAGACAGTCCGACTGCCACATCGCCTTTGAGTTCAGTGAAATCACGAGTCTTTTCACTTTCAATAGCCAAGGCCAAGGCTTCATCCCGATCTACTCCTTGGGTGTTGAGCTCGTTGAAATGCTCCATCATAAAAGCCTTGTCCATATGGTCAAAGTCACTAGGAATCCCATTTTTAAAGTAGGGCGACTCTCGCTTTAAAAAGTTCATATAGTTAGCTAATTGCTTTTTCTGATAGTTCTCTACAGCTTCTCGAGATTTGAAGTTATGAAGCCAGCGAGTTTGGATAAAGGTTTTAAGAAAGGTTCCTTTTTTCATATATGATACGTTCTATCCTTTCTACAGGGTCATGGCTAACAACTACTTCAATACCATCTCTCAAGACCTCCTCCAAAAACTCTGTCCCCTTGATATAGTCTGCCTTATTGTCCTGAACCAAGGAAGGAATCAGGAGCATCTGCTTGGTGTAAGGCAAAAGGTCAATTCCCCAACAGAGATCTGCTGCGATGAGGAGATTAAAGTCTGGAAGGTACAGACAAGCTTGCCCCCTTGCATGCCCATCAACAGAAGCTACTAGAATACTTCCATCTCCAAAAAGGTCACTAGTCGGACGATAGGGAAAGGTTGAATCTTGCTGGTCAGCTCTAATAATGGTTAGATTTTTTTCAAAAGAAGCTGGCAAAAATTCCTTGAAAATCAAGTCTTTCAGTGTCGGTTTCTTGTAAACATCATACACTTCCTGAGTCAAGATAAAAGTTGCATGAGGGAAGAAGCTAGCCCCTCCCAAATGATCTGGATGCAGGTGAGATAGGATGATATAATTAATTTCTTCTGGTTTAATTCCCTTAGCTTTCAGCAAATATGAAATCTGGTCCTTCTCCGTCATTTGAACAGGTGTTCCCAAACGATAGAAACCATAACGAATCTGAGTCTTAATATCGTAATGGTAGCCCGTATCATAGAGGAGGTATCCCTTCTCCCTATGTTTGATAAGAAAAACCCCGGCTGGAAAGGTCATCTTTTTATTCTTGATTCCCTTAAATAGCAAACCTGTATAACTCGTGCAATATCCTGCTGGGAAATAATCAATGCTTTCTATAATCTTTGACATACTGTTCAATCCCTTCCGAAATACTGATTTGAGGGCGATAGCCCAAGTCTCGCTCCGCCTTGCTGATGTCCAGCGTCTGGCTATACCTCAGCAAGTAATAGGTATAGCGTGTTAGAGCCGGCTCACCTTTAAGTTTCAAGATATTATACAGAAACTCTAAACTACTTGCAATAACTGAAAGAAGAGGAGCCGGCACTTTTCTGTATGTTATCGAATAGCCAAGCCCTCTCAAGGTTTCTTCTATCAGATCCTTAAAGGCTCTTGGTTCCCCGTTGGTAATATTATAGACTTCGCCACTAGCTTGAGGAGCCTCTAGAGCCAAGCGAATGGCCAGAGCAACATTTTCCACACAGGTCATGTCCATCAGCTGACGGCCATCCCCTATCAAGGGAATACCAATCTTCTGACTGAGTTTAAGAACCCGAGGTAAAATACTGGTATCCCCAATCCCAAAAAGCCCACGAGGTCGTAAGATAATACTCGGAACATCGGGATAATCCTTAAACAGCTTCTCCGAAGCTAGTTTACTACGAATATAGTTGTTCAGATTATTTTCCTGAGGCGCATCGCTTTCTTTGATAGCTATCTGGTCTCGAGGCGCAGCATATATGCTAGGCGAGGACACATAAACCAAACGCTGAATACCATCCTCTCGACAAGCATCCAGAACATACTTGGTCCCTAAGACATTTGTCTGGTAGAAATCTTCCCAAGGTCCCCAGACGGTAGAAAGAGCTCCAGCATGCACAACCATGTCCATACCCTGACAAGCCTGAGTCAGATCCTCTTGCTTGGTCAAATCTCCCTGGAAAAATGCCACAGAGGAGTTCTCTAAAGACTGACCAATCTTGCGATTACGTCCAAAAGCTCGTACCTGATAGCCATACTGACTGAGCTCTTCAACAACATACTTACCTAAAAAGCCCGTAGCACCTGTTACCAATACTTTCTTCATGTTTTATTTCTCCTTATCCCCCCAAGAGTCGATATATTTCATTCTTGAGGATTTCTGTTGGCTGATAGTCTTGAGCTACACGACTGAGTTTGTTCAAGTCTGACCAGCCATCTCTAGCCAATAGCTCATCAAAAGCGCGTCCAATCGCTTCCGTGTCCTCTCGTTTAGCAGTCAGGGCAATCCCTGCCTCTAGCCCGCGAACCGCATAGTCATACTGATCATAGTCATGAGGGAGAATTAAGGCAGGCTTGCCATAGATAATACATTGGTAAAAAATACCCGCACCTCCGTGATGAATCACATAGTCCATCTGGGGAATGTATTCCTTATAGGGAAGATAGGATACTACAGAAACATTGTCCATGAGCTCCTCACATTGGAAGTCTTGTCCACCAAACCCCAGAGTCACAAAAAAGTAACAGTCAGGATGGGCTTTTGCCAATTGTTGGGTCTGGTAGAGGAGGTTATCTTTAGCCCACGCTAGCTGAGTTCCACAGGATACGAGGACTTTTTTATAACTTGCATAGGGAGACAAATCGAGAGGATAATTCTCTGCTCTCTCGATCGAAGAGCCAAAAGGCCCCACCCAAAGGTAATGCTCTGGAAAACCACTTTTCAGCTCCAACTCTTTCATCCCAATTCCCAAGATGGAATAGGGTGAATAAATGGTTTCCTGATTTTTTTGATTGTAGAGCTTAAAATCGTAACGTTTCAAGCGTTCTCTCAATAAAAAGGTTACGATTCGTTTTCCTAAACGAGTCCCTTTTCTTCCTAGCCATTGCTGGGCAGACTGAAAAGGATTCTTTGGACTGCCCATTCCTCCAAAGAAACAAGGCGGTCCATCTGTCGTTTCAATGGCAAACTGTGTCGCCATGGTTGTTATCCAAGGAATTCCCAACTGTTCCGCCACTAGTCCTCCAGAGAGGGTTATAAAATCCGCAATAACAATATCTGGTCGATTTTTCTCCCATTCTTGTATTAGTTGGTCTGACACTACATTGATCAAATCCAGACTAGTTGACAACTGCCGATAAGCAGAAATAAGATTCAGCTGCCCTTCATTGTTGGCTACACGCTCAAACTCATCTACAAAATTTTCTAAAATAGGAAGTACCTGGAATCCCATCTCCTCTGCGACAGCTTTTCGTTGCGGTCCTGTGAATAATCGAATATCATACAAAGGATCCTTCAACAAAGGTGCGAGTAAATTCAGGGTTGAGAAGAGATGTCCACTTAAAGGGAGTACTACCACATCGATTTTGATTCTCTTCATAAATCTAGCATAACAAATTTTTTTAAAAAGAACTACTCAAAAAGAGTACCACTCCTAAAAGTGGAACTTATATTTAAGGAAAAGGAATGAATCTTGTATAAGACCCATTCCTTTATGTGTATAATCTATCTAACTTTTATCGAGTAATACATCAAATATCTTTCATCTTATCGGAATTTTTGATAAATAAGCTTTACTTAGATAAAACAATGCGATCAGACGCTTCTCTATCCATATCGTCAATAATCATCTGATTTCCATTGATTGCATAAATCTTGACATCATCCTCAATAATCATGCGTTGATTAGTGGCATCAAAGCTAACCTGCTTGATTTCTTGATCTCCGTCAGTTTCTACCTGTGTCCATGTACCAGTTGTTCCAGTTACTACTAAAGTGATACGGTCTCCTTCGTCCTGACCAGTATAAGTTCCATCAATATTGGTTGGTTGAGCTGTAACTGTATTTTGTGGAGAACTTGTTGCTGTCTGGTTTGAATTTTCTGCTGAAGATGAAGCAGCAGGTTGTGATTGCTGAGTTTGTTGAGTTTGCGATTGAGCTGCTGGTTGTTGAACCTGTTGAGCTCTTTGTGAACAAGCTACTAGGAGACTAAGACTTGCTAGAGAAGCAAGAGAAAGTTTGAATCTTTTTAATTTCATGATGAATTTCCTTTCTGCTACCAATTTAGAGAATGTTTCTTCTAACTGGTAGTTCCACTAGTATAACAAGTTCAAAAAAGGAGGTCAATTCATCTGCTCATGGGCCAGCAAGTAGCCCCGTACTTCTGAGATAAAATAGAGAGACCCTGTAATGAATAACAAGTCTTGAGTATCTGCTCTTGCTTCAAAATTGCTAATAAATTCGCGATAAGAAGGAATTACATCGTAACCTGTTATATCTGTCTCATCTAAAGAACCCTGGTAGTCAAAGCCAGTTACCTTGAGTTCCACCTGGGGCAAATTTTCAGTCAGATAAGCCAACATCCCTTGATAATCCTTACGTTTCAAGGCTCCAAATAGGATTTGAGGACGATAACCTTCCTGCTCTTTTTCTTTGATAAATTCAATCAAGCGATTCAAGGCAGGGAGGTTATGAGCACCGTCCAAATAAATCTGAGAACGAATACGCTCCAAACGACCAGCCCAATGGGTCTTCTCCAAAGCCTGTCTTACAGCCTGCTCATCAATAGATTCCTTTCCTTCTCTCATAAAGAGAAGAAAAGTTTGCAACGCCAAAGCCGCATTCTCCTGCTGATAGGCTCCTTCCAAGCCTATTTTCAGCTGTGAAATATTTAGTAAAGAACTTGAAAAATCACCATTCAGCATTGAAAAATCCTGACCTGCCTGATAAAGGGCAACAGCTAAAGAGTCTGCTTTTTTCTGACAAACAAGCCTAGCTTCTGAAGGCAACTCAGCAATCACTGCCTTTTTACCAGCCTTAAAAATACCAGCTTTCTGCTTTGCAATTGCTTCTAGACTATCGCCCAAGGTCTCCTGATGGTCAAGTCCGATGGAGGTGATGACAGCAATCTCTCCAGTTACCACATTAGTCGTGTCAAGTAAGCCACCAATTCCCACTTCTAATAAAACCAAATCCACCTCTTGCTCCCTAAAATAAAGAAAAGCAATCAAGGTCAGCAATTCAAAAAAGGACAACTGATCATGGGTTTGCAGAAGCGTTTTCTCCATCTCCTTGACCTGATTAGCCAAACGGATGAAGTCTGCATCAGCTATTGGTTGCCCGTTAATGCAGATTCGGTCATTGATAGAGATGATATGAGGGGAGGTAAAGGTCGCAACTTTTTTGCCATGCCCCATAAATAACTCCCTCATAAAAGCAATGGTAGATCCTTTCCCATTAGTCCCAGTGACGTGGATAATAGGATAAGACTTCTCGGGATTTCCTAACAAATCCACCGCTTGTTGCATTCGGTCCAAACCTGATCGAAAATTCAAACCAATCCGACTGTGAAGCCATTGTTCTACTTCAAACATATATATCTCCTTAATTACAGGTTCAATCAACTGCTTCAATAAAGTCTCATAACAAACAAAAACGAGGACAGGATTTTCGTCCCGACCTCTTACCTGGTTAGCTAATAACTAGCTACTATGAAGTTAACGTGGGGTAAACACGTCCACTGAATGTGCCTGCGTTTCTAATTTCTAGCGCAGGGCTAAAAACGTCCCCCGGACGTTCCAACTCTTCCCAGTTTCTGGGAGTTGGGCTGATACAGTCTCCCAGACTTACTTACGGTCTTTATTTTTAGCGTAAGGGTAAAAACGTCCCCGGACTTACCAGCTCTTTTTTATTTCAAAGAGCTGGGCTAAAAACATCCACTGGATGTTCCAACTCTTCTAATTTCTAGGAGTTGGGGTGATACAGTCTCCCAGACTGTATCACTCCTCCATAAAGCTGTTGAAGACTTCTTCAATCATGTTCCATTCGTCTTCTGAGTCTTCTGGGATTGGTTGCAATTCGCCTTCTGTTCCATCTTCATTTTCGATGAATGAGTAAGCCTGGATTTCAACTTGTCCGTCTTCGTCTTCTTCTGCGTTAACTGGTACTAGAAGAACATAGTTTTTACCAAATTCTTCTTTTCCGTCAATGGTCAAAAGGATTTCAAACAAGGTTTCGTTTCCTTGTTCATCTACTAGTGTGATTAGTTCACGTTCTTCGTGGTCGTGGTTATGATCGTGTGACATAG
This sequence comes from Streptococcus sp. HMSC063B03, assembly GCF_001836965.1. GTDB lineage: Bacteria > Bacillota > Bacilli > Lactobacillales > Streptococcaceae > Streptococcus > Streptococcus pneumoniae_F. The sequence continues at coordinate 181,495 of NZ_KV831007.1, forward strand.
CCTCTCCTTTGTATTAAAATTTTCTATCTAAATAATTTTGTAAAATCAGCTGAGCTGCTAATTTATCAATGACTTTCTTGCGCTTGTTACGGCTAATATCTGCTTGTTCAATCAACATACGCTCTGCGGCAACTGTTGTCAAGCGTTCATCTTGATAGTCTACTGGTAAACCAAAAAGCTCTTCCAGCTTTGCTCCGTAGGCTTGACTAGCTTCCACGCGCGGTCCGCTTGTATTGTTCATGTTTTTAGGCAAGCCCACTATAAATCGTTCCACCTTGTATGTGTCAACCAACTCCTTAACGCGGTCAAAACCAAATTGACCTTGCTCCTCATTGATTTGGATGATTTCAAGTCCTTGAGCCGTAAAACCAAGCGGATCGCTAATGGCCACCCCTACCGTTTTTGAACCGACGTCCAATCCCATAATTCTCATAGGTTATAGATCGACTCCTTGTCCTTTTAGGTAGTAGCGGACCAATTCCTCAACGATTTCATCACGCTCATACTTACGGATTTGATTTCGTGCATTATTATAACGAGGAACGTAGGCAGGGTCTCCACTCAATACGTAACCTACGATTTGGTTAATTGGGTTGTAGCCCTTATCGTTCAACGAAGCATAAACATCAGTCAGAGTTTCGCTAATTTCTTTTTTATTGGAATCGTCCAATTTAAAACGTACTGTTTCTTCAGTAAATCCCATTCTAACACCCTCTTTCCTTAGAATAGTACCATTATAGCATAATTCCTTACGTTCTACAATTCAGGCAGTCTATTTATTTGGATTTTCTACTGTTCTGTCGCGCCATTTGCCAATCTGTCTGCTACATATTGACTCGGTTCATTTTTCAAAAGATTTTCCAAGCCAATATTCTTTAAATATTCAACCTGTGAAGCTTTTTTGATATCTAAAACCTGAAAATCATAAGTAGTTGTTGTTTGAATTTCTGTTTCACTTAGTAGCTTCGTCTCAAGTGTAAAACCTGGCAACTTGCGCGCTTCCTGAATTGAGGTATCTTTACCTTCAGCTTCAATGAGTGCTTTTTGGGTAGCCTCTACACCATGCTCAGTTACAAAAGTCTTCAATTCATCGGTAACTGGTCTTTTTTGAATAATAGTCAAACTTAAAAATTGTTTTCCTTTATATGTGACCGTTTGAATCTGCTGACTGCCATCATCTGACTTTGGCAAGACCAAAGTCTTGGTCACAACTGTATTCTTCTCGGCATTTTCAATAACTGGTAATGCCGACTGAAGCGTATCCTTTTCTGTTTTTGTAGCTGTTCCAGTTTCTTTTTTCTGCCCGCAACCAACCAGGACAAAAAGGAAAGCTAGACTAACAAGAACTATTTTTTTCATTTCTTTCTTCTTTCTTTTTGAAATTCAAATAGAATAAGACTGGGAGTTGCTCCCAGCCTTGATGTTTATAGAGCTGCACGCAAACGTGCTTCTGCATTTTCTACATTACGGACAGAGCGTGGTAGGAAGGCACGAATATCGTCTTCCTTATAGCCAACTTGCAGGCGTTTTTCATCTACAAGGATTGGGCTCTTTAAAATTCTCGGTGTTTCCATAATCAGATTGAGGACTTCATTGACGCTCAAATCTTCAATATCCACTCCAAGGGCTTTGGCATAGCGATTTTTAGATGAGACGATGCTGGCTATTCCGTTATCTGTTTTGGTTAGAATATCCAGTAATTCTTCTCTCGTAATTCCTTCTTTACCAAGATTTTGTTCTTTATAACTTAACTGGTGGGCATTGAGCCAGGTTTTTGCTTTTTTACAGCTAGTACAACTTGAGACTGTATAAATTTTAATCATGTACCTACCCCTTTCGCTACATGTTACTATCAGTTTAGTCTATTATACCATAAAAAACATCCGACTTGCGACCTATTTTTAAATTTTTTTGACTTTTTTCGTCATTTTCGTACTTTTTTCTTGACAAAATGAAATTTACAGCCATTCTTTATATTTATTGATATAGATTTTTTTCACAATTGTCACGCTAATCATGTACAAAATGATGATGAAAAGCAAAAAGATGAAATAGATCGGCTTCAAAGGAGTTAGATGAAGAAGGCTAGCTAGTGGACTGTAGGGAAGGAAGGTCACAAAGGCTGCAGCCAATAAGGTTGTCACAAGGACTAGCCAAGCTGGACGACTTTGTAAAAAAGGAATTTTGGCTGAACGCAACATATGGATAACCATAGTCTGCGACCACATGGACTCGATAAACCAACCTGTCTGAAACAAGACAATAAATCCTACGGCAGACTCCGCTCCATGGACATAAGCTTGACCTGTTGTCATGGGTACAATGATAAAATAGAGCAAAATAAAGGTCAAAATATCAAAGGCGGAAGAGATAGGTCCCATCCAAATCATGAAACGTGTGATGGACTTAGCTTCCCAGGTATGCGGATTTCTCAAAAAATCTTTATCCACCTTGTCAAAAGGCAAGGCAATACAAGACAAATCATAGACTAGATTTAGGATAATTAAATGGACTGGAGCCATCGGTAAAAATGGTAAAAAGATTCCAGAAACCAAAAGGGATAAGATATTCCCAAAATTAGAACTCACTGTCATTTTGATATATTTGGTCATATTGGCATAGACCTTACGACCTTCAACAAGTCCTTTTTCCAGCACCATGAGATCCTTATCAAGTAGGATAACATCAGCTGTTTCTTTGGCAATATCTACTGCTGTATCAACAGAAATCCCCACATCTGCAACTTTCATAGAAGGAGCATCATTGATCCCATCTCCCATATAGCCAACAGCATGACCGTTAGCCTTAAATTGCAAAATAATTCGTGCTTTTTGGTCAGGAGAAAGTTTGGCGAAGACGGTCACCTCCTCTACGGCTTGAGCCAATTCTTGATCACTCATCTGGTCAATTTCAGACCCTAACAACATCTGATTGATATCCAAACCAACCTTTTCACAGACTGCTTGGGTAACTTTTTCGTTGTCTCCCGTCAAAATCTTTGTTTGAACCCCATGCTCTAACAGAGCCTTAATTGCTGGTGCTGCAGATGGTTTAGGAGGATCTAGGAAGGCTAAATAACCAGTTAGAATCATATCCCCTTCATCATCAACTGTATAGGCATGACCTTCCCTCAAACCTGACTTATAGGCCACTCCTAAGACACGCAAACCTTGTTGATTTAGTTGTCTGACTTCTGCTAAAATTTCTTCTCTAATAACATCTGTCAAAGGAGTAATCACTCCTTGGTATTCCGCATAACTGGAAATCGTCAACATTTCCTCTAGGGCACCCTTGGTTACCAAACTAACAACTTCGTGTTCATCCTTAACGATAACACTCATCCGTCTACGTTCAAAATCAAAGGGAAGCTCATCTATTTTTTGAAAAGTTTGAGCCAGATTTTGCAAGAGGGCGTGTTCTTTTGCTTCCTTTTCAGTCCGTTTGATGATGGCTCTGTCCATCAAATTTTTCAAGCCCGTTTGAAAATAAGAATTGAGATAAGCTCGTCTCAAGACGGTCAAATCCAAGCGTCCGTGGATGTCCAAGGGATATTCAAGGACAATTTCGTCTTGTGTTAGAGTTCCTGTCTTATCTGTACACAAAATATCAATCGCCCCTAAGTCCTGTATGGCATTGAGTTTCTTGATAACCACTTTTTCCTTGGCCATAATGATGGAGCCTTTTGCTAGACTGGCCGTGATAATCATAGGAAGCATCTCAGGTGTCAATCCAACACCAACACTCAAAGCAAATACGCCAGCTTCCAGCCAGTCACCATCTGTTAAACCATTGGACAAGAAAACGATGGGCACCATGAGCAACATCAAACGAATCAAGAGCCACGAAATACTATTCATCTCCCGCTCAAACGAAGTAGGTTCGTCATAGGTGTTCAAAGTCTGCTCAATGGCTCCCATCATGGTATCATCACCAACTGCTAAAACCACGGCCTTGGCACTACCAGACAAGACATTGGTTCCCATAAAGGCGAGCGCTTCTGCTTCTAGCAGACTATCAGATTGTTGAACTGTTGCCTTGGTCAAGGCCAATTTTTCAACCGATTCACTTTCACCTGTCAAGCCCGACTGTTGTACAAAGAAATCGCGCGACTCAAATAAAAGAAGATCTGCTGGAATCATGTCTCCAGCGCTTAATTTAACCACGTCACCTACTACCAAATCATCGATAGGTACTTCTTGAACTTCTCCTTGACGAATGACAGTCGCTGTGTTAATAATCATTTTTGAAAGATTGGTCGCAGCCTTATCACTACGGAGTTCTTGGACAAAGCGTATGCCACCAGAAATGAGGACTAGGACAACGATGATAATGGAAGTCGTCGGATCCTCTTGACCTGGTTTTGCCAACCAGACATTGGTCACCAAGGAAATCACGGCGATGACCAGCAAGATGATTGTAAAAGGATTGATAATGGATTCGTAAATCTTTTTGAGGATACTGTCTTCTTGACCCTTTGTGATGGTATTTTCGCCATATAGGTCACGATTTTTCTCCACCTGCTCCTCAGTCAATCCTGTTAGACTTGTCTTATAAAAAGATAGAGTTTCGTTTAAAGATGTATGAATAGCTGTTGCTAATCTTTCTTTTGTAGTTTTCATTGGTTTCTCCTATCTGTATGAATGATGTGTTTCATACACAGAGACCAATCACTTTATAAGGGCAGAACGACACAAATCAGCGATTGGCTGTGTATGCGCGGTTCCGGATGATCATCAATTTGCATCGTCTATCTCCTTTCTTTGATTTAAACAGTAGAAAATCCCACCATAAAATGGCAGGATTAAAAAACTAACTATCTGTTTTTCGTTCAAGCTTTAACTCCATAGGGCAATGTAATGAGCTTAGTCTTGGCCTTCGCGACCAGGACTGTTGACCAACGAGTAGTGTCTCCACTGCTTTGCGGTAGTCATCCGTATCCCTATGGTAGCCTCACCTACCGTTTTCGTCTTTCAGTATAAACCTTTAAAATTTAAAAGTCAATCATTTGAGCTGCTTGACTATTAAATGACTATCAACTCTTTTGGAGCAAGGGTCAATAATTCACAACCTGACTCTGTAATCAGGATATCATCCTCGATACGAACGCCATATTTGCCTTCGATATAGATACCTGGCTCATCTGTCAAGGCCATACCTGCCTTAATAGTTTCTGTAGAAGTCTGGCTAAAGTATGGTTCCTCATGAATATCCAGTCCAATACCGTGTCCGATACCGTGAGTAAAGTAGTCGCCATAACCTGCCTCAATGATAATATCACGAGGAATTTTGTCAAAGTCTCGGAAACTTAATCCTGCCTTAGCCTGGTCAATCAAGGCTTGGTTGGCTTTGAGAACCGTATTGTAAATCTCTGCCTGCTCGTCACTGACATGCCCCAAGTAGATAGTTCGTGTCATATCGCTGACATAGTGGTCATAGAGGCAACCGAAATCCATAGTAATGGCTTCTCCTAGCTCAACTGGTTTATGCATAGGATGGGCATGGGGTTTAGAAGAATTGATACCGCTAGCTAGAATGGTGTCAAAAGACAAGCCAGATGCTCCCAACTCACGCATGCGGAAGTCAAGGAAGTTGGCAATCTCAATCTCAGTCTTTCCTGGTTTAATAAAATCAAGCGCATCGCGGAAAGCTTGGTCTGAGATAGAACAAGCCTTGCGAATAGCTGCAATCTCCGCCTCATCCTTAATCATTCGAAGACCTTCGACAAACTGAGTTTGTGGAAGCAAGTCAATTCCTTCAAAGGTTGCCTGCATACGGTGATAATAAGACACTGAAATCTCGTCCTCAAAACCGATTCGAGACAAGCCCATGTCCTTGACAATTCCTGCAATGACAGCCAATTCATCACGGTCTGCCACAATCTCAAAGCCACTGGTTTCTTGCTTAGCTGCAATGATATAGCGAGAGTCTGTCACCAAGACCTGACGGTCACGGCTGATGAAAACCGTTCCGTTTGAACCCCAAAAATCAGTCAAATAATAGACGTTTTTAAGGTTGTTGATAATGATGCCATCTAGTTCTTTTTCTTGCATTTTAGCTAGAAATGCTTGTACACGTTTATTCATGATGTAACTTTCCTTTCAAATAATGTCCTGTGTAGCTGGCTTCATTGGCCGCTACTTCTTCTGGAGTTCCTGTTGCGATGATGGTTCCACCACCGACACCGCCCTCAGGTCCCAAGTCAATAATATGGTCTGCCGTCTTAATGACATCCAGATTGTGCTCGATAACAAGGACTGTATTGCCATCGTCTACAAAGCGAGCCAAGACTTTAAGCAAGCGAGCGATATCCTCGGTATGAAGACCTGTCGTCGGCTCATCCAGAATGTAGAATGACTTACCTGTCGAGCGTTTGTGGAGTTCGCTAGCCAGCTTCATACGCTGGGCTTCTCCCCCAGAAAGAGTGGTAGCTGGTTGACCTAACGTCACATAGCCTAGCCCTACATCCTTGATGGTCTGAAGTTTGCGTTGAATTTTCGGAATGTGTTGGAAAAATTCCACCGCATCATTGACAGTCATGTCCAAGACCTGCGAGATATTCTTTTCCTTGTAATGAACTTCTAGGGTTTCACTATTGTAGCGAGTCCCGTGGCAGACTTCACAAGCCACGTAAACATCTGGCAAGAAGTGCATCTCAATCTTGATAATCCCGTCACCTGAGCAGGCTTCACAACGACCACCCTTGACATTGAAACTGAAACGTCCCTTTTTGTAACCACGAATCTTAGCCTCATTTGTCTGGGCAAAGAGGTCACGTATATCGTCAAAAACTCCCGTATAGGTAGCAGGGTTAGACCTCGGCGTTCGTCCGATAGGGCTCTGATCAATATCAATCAAGCGGTCTACATGCTCAATCCCTGTAATCGTTTTAAACTTACCAGGTTTGTCTGAATTGCGGTTGAGCTTCTGGGCAATAGCTTTTTTGAGAATGCTATTGATTAGGGTCGATTTCCCTGAGCCCGACACCCCTGTCACTGCGATGAATTTTCCTAGTGGGAAGCGAGCTGTGACATTTTGCAGGTTGTTCTCACGCGCTCCCGTCACCTCGATAAAACGACCATTACCAACACGGCGTTCTTCTGGTACTGGAATGGCACGTTTGCCTGACAAGTACTGACCTGTGATAGACTTACTATTACGAGCTACCTGTTTAGGCGTACCTGCAGCGACAATCTCCCCACCAAAAACACCGGCACCGGGACCAACGTCAATCAGATAATCCGCCTCGCGCATGGTATCTTCATCATGTTCCACTACTATGAGAGTATTACCCAAATCACGCATCTTTTTGAGACTGGCAATCAGGCGATCATTATCCCTCTGGTGGAGCCCAATCGATGGCTCATCTAGGATATAGAGGACGCCTGATAGGTTGGAACCAATTTGTGTTGCCAAACGAATACGCTGACTTTCCCCACCTGAAAGGGTTCCTGCTGAACGAGACAGAGTCAGATAGTTAAGACCCACGTTATTAAGGAAGGTCAAACGGTCCTTGATTTCCTTGAGAATGGGACGAGCAATGATGGCTTCATTTTCAGACAAGGTTAACTGGCTCACCAACTCCAAGTGGTCTGCGATAGACAGGTCTGAAATTTCTCCGATATGCGGCCCTTGGTCACCACCAACACGGACAGACAAGGCCTGGTCATTGAGACGGTAACCATGACAGGTTCCGCAGGTCAGCTCATTCATGTAAAGGCGCATCTGGGTGCGAGTGTAGTCACTATTAGTTTCATGGTAGCGACGTTTGATATTATTAACAACTCCCTCAAAAGGAATATCGATATCGCGCACGCCACCAAATTCATTCTCATAGTGGAAATGGAATTCCTTACCATCTGAGCCGTAGAGAATCAAGTTCTTATCTTCTTCTGACAAGTCCTCAAAAGGCTTATCCATATCCACTCCAAAGGCTGTCATAGCCTGCTCTAGCATGTTTGGATAGTAGTTGGATGAGATAGGATTCCACGGAGCCAAGGCTCCCTCACGTAAGGTTTTGCTGGCATCTGGTACTACCAAATCAGTATCCACCTCCAGCTTGATGCCCAAACCGTCACACTCACTACAAGAGCCAAAAGGAGCATTGAAAGAGAAGAGACGAGGCTCTAACTCTGGAACAGTAAAGCCACAAACTGGACAGGCATAATGCTCAGAAAACAACAACTCAGAGTCGTCCATAGTGTCGATAATGACATAACCTTCTGCAATACGAAGGGCAGCCTCAATGGAATCAAAGAGACGACTACGAATGCCCTCCTTGATGACAATACGGTCAACCACGACATCGATATTGTGTTGCTTACTCTTAGACAACTCTGGCACTTCGGTTACATCATAGACTTCACCATCCACACGGACACGAACATACCCATCTTTCTGAACCTTCTCAATAACACTCTTATGTTGGCCTTTTTTCTTGCGGATGACAGGGGCCAAGATCTGCAAGCGCTGGCGTTCAGGCAATTCTAAAACCTTATCCACGATTTGCTCCACAGAAGAAGCCTTGATAGCTCCATGCCCGTTAATACAGTAAGGCGTCCCCACACGTGCGTAGAGGAGACGCAGATAGTCATTGATTTCAGTCGTTGTTCCCACCGTCGAGCGAGGATTTTTACTAGTCGTTTTCTGGTCGATGGAAATAGCGGGGCTGAGACCATCAATAGCATCTACATCAGGCTTCTCCATATTCCCCAAGAATTGACGAGCGTAGGCTGACAAACTCTCCACATAGCGACGTTGACCCTCCGCATAGAGGGTATCAAAGGCCAGACTGGATTTCCCTGAACCTGACAAGCCGGTCACGACAACCAACTTGTCTCGTGGAATTTCCACGTCAATATTTTTTAAATTATGGGCACGCGCCCCATGAATGACAATTTTATCTTGCATCTTTGTTCTTTCTAGTCCATTATTGCTTACCATTATACCAAAAAAAGTGAGATTCTATTACCCAAAAGGCTGAATTTATAGTATAATAGTACGGTGTGAAAAAATCTGAAAAATGAGAAAGGATAAGGGATATGAAACAAGTTTTTCTCTCTACAACAACTGAATTTAAAGAGATCGATACGCTTGAACCGGGTACTTGGATCAATCTCGTCAATCCGACTCAAAATGAATCACTCGAAATCGCTAACGCCTTCGATATCGATATTGCCGACCTTCGTGCACCACTCGATGCGGAAGAAATGTCTCGTATTACCATCGAAGATGAGTATACTTTGATCATCGTGGACGTGCCGGTCACAGAAGAAAGAAATAACCGCACCTACTACGTCACCATCCCGCTTGGTATTATCATCACTGAGGAAACCATTATCACTACTTGTTTGGAACCATTACCGGTCCTCGATGTCTTTATCAACCGTCGCTTGCGTAATTTCTATACCTTCATGCGCTCACGTTTTATCTTCCAGATTCTCTATCGCAATGCAGAACTTTACCTAACAGCCCTTCGTTCGATTGACCGTAAGAGTGAACAAATCGAAAGTCAACTGCATCAATCAACTCGTAATGAAGAATTGATTGAGCTCATGGAATTGGAAAAAACCATCGTCTATTTCAAGGCCTCCCTCAAAACAAATGAGCGCGTGATTAAGAAATTAACCAGCTCAACCAGCAATATCAAGAAATACCTTGAAGACGAAGACCTGCTTGAAGACACCCTGATTGAAACCCAACAGGCCATCGAGATGGCAGACATTTATGGAAACGTCTTGCATTCTATGACAGAGACCTTCGCCTCTATCATTTCCAACAACCAGAACAACATCATGAAAACCTTGGCCCTTGTGACCATCGTCATGTCCATCCCAACCATGGTCTTTTCTGCCTACGGGATGAACTTTAAGGATAATGAAATCCCCCTAAACGGCGAGCCGAATGCCTTCTGGTTAATCGTCTTTATCGCTTTTGCTATGAGTGTCTCGCTCACTCTCTATCTCATCCATAAAAAATGGTTCTAAGAGGAGTTCCTATGTCTCAGATTGATCTACAAAAATTAACCAAGAAAAACCAAGAGTTTGTCCACATCGCTACCCAACAATTCATCAAAGATGGGAAAACAGACGCTGAAATCAAGGCTATTTTTGAGGAAGTTATTCCCCAAATCCTTGAAGAGCAAGCCAAGGGTACGACTGCTCGTTCCCTCTATGGTGCACCCACTCACTGGGCTCATAGCTTCACTGTTAAGGAGCAATATGAAAAAGAGCATCCAAAAGAAAATGATGATCCGAAACTCATGATTATGGACTCAGCTCTTTTCATCACTAGCCTCTTTGCCCTTGTCAGCGCCCTCACAACCTTCTTTGCGGCAGATCAAGCTTTCGGCTATGGATTTGTCACTCTCCTATTAGTTGGACTGGTTGGTGGATTTGCCTTCTACTTGATGTACTACTTTGTTTACCAATACTATGGACCAGATATGGACCGCAGCCAACGTCCACCTTTCTGGAAATCTGTACTGGTTATCCTAGCTTCTATGTTCCTTTGGCTGCTTGTCTTCTTTGCAACAAGCTTCCTACCAGCTAGCCTTAACCCAGTACTTGCTCCATTGCCACTGGCTATTATCGGAGCAGCCCTCCTAGCTCTTCGCTTCTATCTCAAGAAACGCTTGAATATCCGTAGCGCAAGTGCAGGACCAACACGCTATTAAGAAGAACGGAAACATATCATGGTTCAACATCATAAGAACCATGATTTTTTAATCTTTAAACAATCATGTAAAAAATATTTAACTCTATCTAAAATTCAGTACATTTATACTTTATAAAACATAAATGTAAACATTTTATTCTATTTTTTACAGAGAATAACAACAAATGAGCATATTTCTTGCCTATATACAATCATTTTGATACTCTATAATTGGAGGGAAATATGACAAAACAAAAAATTAATCGAATCGTAGGTTCTATTGGTGCCTTTATTGGAATCATAGTATTTATTGCCTACATACCTCAAATTATCGCTAATTTACAGGGAAATAAAGCTCAACCATTTCAACCTTTATCAGCTGCTATATCTTGCTTAATCTGGGTTATTTATGGATGGACAAAGGAACCTAAGAAGGATTGGATACTAATCATTCCAAATTCAGCTGGTGTTATTTTAGGTGGAATCACTTTTTTGACTTCACTCTAACAAATCTAATAGTATGTATAAAAAGCAACTGCAGGTGCGGTTGCTTTTTCACTTACTTTTTTGATTTTAAAGAATTCTTCTGACATCCCACATAGCTCTATCTAATCTTTTGTGATAAAATAGCCTCAATCTATTTCTAGGAGGATAAAATATGATTTCTACTATTGGTGTTGTTAGTTTATCTAGTGGCATTATCGGAGAGGACTTTGTCAAACACGAAGTGGACTTGGGTGTCCAACGTCTCAAGAACCTGGGACTCAATCCTACCTTTTTGCCTCATTCGCTAAAAGGATTAGACTTTATCAAGGACCATCCTGAAGCTCGTGCAGAGGATTTGATTCATGCCTTTTCTGATGATAGCATCGACATGATCCTATGCGCCATCGGTGGAGACGATACCTATCGCTTACTACCTTATCTTTTTGAAAATGACCAACTACAAAAGGTTATCAACCAAAAAATATTTCTTGGCTTCTCAGATACAACCATGAACCATCTCATGTTGCATAAACTAGGTGTTAAAACTTTTTATGGTCAATCCTTTTTAGCAGACATTTGTGAATTGGACAAAGAAATGCTAGCCTATAGCCTTCACTACTTTAAAGAATTGATTGAGACAGGAAGAATCTCAGAAATTCGCCCTAGCAATGTTTGGTATGAGGAACGAACTGATTTTAGTCCCAAAGCTCTGGGGACACCTCGTGTCAGTCATACAAATACTGGTTTTGAGTTGTTACAAGGAACTGCCCAGTTCGAGGGGAAAATCCTCGGTGGTTGCCTCGAATCCCTCTACGATATCTTTGACAACTCTCGATACGCAGATAGCACGGAGCTCTGCCAAGAATACAAACTTTTCCCTGACTTGTCAGACTGGGAAGGAAAGATCCTCTTGCTAGAGACAAGCGAAGAAAAGCCTGAGCCGGAAGACTTCAAAAAGATGTTACAAACTTTAAAGAACACTGGTATATTCAAGGTCATCAGCGGACTCTTGGTCGGGAAACCTATGGATGAAACTTTCTATGACGACTATAAAGAGGCACTATTGGATATCATTGACAGCAATATTCCAATTGTCTATAATCTGAATGTCGGCCACGCAACTCCGAGAGCAATTGTCCCCTTCGGAGTCCATGCCTATGTAGATGCACAGGAGCAAGTCATTCGCTTTGACTATAACAAAAAATAAATAGTGTCTCTATTTTTGTGCTTTTGTATTCGTTTTCGTTACAATTTGTATCTGAATTTATTGCATTTCGCTAATTTCTATGATATCCTTTTGAAGGAGATGTATATGACAAAACAAAAAATTAATCGAATCGTAGGTTCTATTGGTGCCTTTATTGGAATCATAGTATTTATTGCCTACATACCTCAAATTATCGCTAATTTACAGGGAAATAAAGCTCAACCATTTCAACCTTTATCAGCTGCTATATCTTGCTTAATCTGGGTTATTTATGGATGGACAAAGGAACCTAAGAAGGATTGGATACTAATCATTCCAAATTCAGCTGGTGTTATTTTAGGTGGAATCACTTTTTTGACTTCACTCTAACAAATCTAATAGTATATATAAAAAGCTGGGAAAAATTTCTCAGCTTTTTTCTATATTCTCAGATATGCTAGTTACCTGTACATACTAACGACCGCTTTTCCACTCACAATCATTCTCATGGTCATCAACTAGCCCTGCAGCCTGTAGAAAAGACAAGACAGCGACTGGTCCTGTGAACTTGAAATCTCGTTTTTTTAGATCTTTGGCTAATTTTTCAGATAAGGCTGTTTTAGCAGGTGCTAGGTGATAGTCAGGAACATCATTGACGATAGTTTTTCCCTCAACAAAAGACCAGAGGTAGGTATCAAAAGAGCCGTAGTTTTTCTGGACTTGTAAAAATGCTTGGGCGTTGGCACGCGTAGCAAAGAGCTTGGCACGATTTCGGATGATGGCTGGATTATCCAGCAAGGCTTCCAATTCAGTGTCGGTCATCTCTGCGACCGCTTGAATTTGATAACTATGAAAGGCTTCTCGGAAAGCATGTCGTTTGTTGAGCACCGTTTCCCAAGACAGACCATGTTGAGGCGGTAAGTTTGCTAGTCAAGGAGTAAAACGACGAAGATTAGCATTTACTTCCGCCCATGCGATAGCTGTCCGTGATTGACAAGTGCTAGCACGCAGACAGAACGGAGATAGCGAACCGCTGAGTGTGTCGCTCTGCTCGTAAAAGCTTAGAAACCTTTGAACGAAAGGGATAATGAAAGCCTTGATTGCAAGGCTTTTTGCTTTATGGTGGGTAAGTATCAGAGTGAGAAAATTTTTGGAATGAGTAGAAGTGATAGCTAGAAATTATCAGTTTCTATTTCCATTTACCCTGTGGGTACGTGTTTGTTTCCATTGACAAGGAGTTTGTGGGAATAGAAATGTACCCACCTTGTTTGAATCAAGTGAAGTGTAGTTGAAGGAAATCTGTTGAAAGCAATACTTCATTTTACCGAATAAGTAATAATTTAGGCAACTTCAAATCGATTAAAAAAAACTATTTTAAAGGTTAAGAGTAGACAAAAATTGTCCACTCTTTTTTGCAAACTCAATTTATCAATAAATGAAATGAGGGAATGTAAAATGAAATATTTTGAGGTTGAGTTAGAAAATCCTGATGAATTTTTAAAACTACAAACAGAAGATTTTGTGAAAGCTAATCGCTTGCTACTAAGGAAGATAATCCAGAGCGTTACAGTCTATGAAGAAAACTTCGTCATATCCTTTAAATCTGGCATCGAATTGGAAGTATGAGTCTCATTCCATAACTTTTATATTGAACATATCATCTTGTTGTGTTATACTATAAATTGATATAAACAAAGATGTAGGAGGAACCGAAACTATGACAGCCTCAATGCGTTTAAGATAAGCTGGCAATAAAAAAAGCAGAATCTATACCCGATGATAGGCTTTTTTGTTGTGCTTATTTATACGATATTGAGCATTCATTAGTTACGGTGAGGATATTGGTTATTTAACTATACCTTTATTTAACTATGTCTTTAATATGAATGTTTCCAAATTGTATGTATGCAGACCAAAAGCCACATTGTGGGGTTTGGCCTGCATTTTTTATTGCCTAGAATGCTATTCAAAATAGAAATTCAAGCAAAATAATATGCAGGAGATAATATAAATGGAAAAATACAACAATTGGAAACGAAAATTTTATGCAATATGGGCAGGGCAAGCAGTATCATTAATCACTAGTGCCATCCTGCAAATGGCGATTATTTTTTACCTTACAGAAAAAACAGGATCTGCGATGGTCTTGTCTATGGCTTCATTAGTAGGTTTTTTACCCTATGCGATTTTGGGACCTGCCATTGGTGTGCTAGTGGATCGTCATGATAGGAAGAAGATAATGATTGGTGCCGATTTAATTATCGCAGCAGCTGGTGCAGTGCTTGCTATTGTTGCATTCTGTATGGAGCTACCTGTCTGGATGATTATGATAGTATTGTTTATCCGTAGCATTGGAACAGCTTTTCATACCCCAGCACTCAATGCGGTTACACCACTTTTAGTACCAGAAGAACAGCTAACGAAATGCGCAGGCTATAGTCAGTCTTTGCAGTCTATAAGCTATATTGTTAGTCCGGCAGTTGCAGCACTCTTATACTCCGTTTGGGATTTAAATGCTATTATTGCCATCGACGTATTGGGTGCTGTGATTGCATCTATTACGGTAGCAATTGTACGTATACCTAAGCTGGGTAATCAAGTGCAAAGTTTAGAACCAAATTTCATAAGGGAGATGAAAGAAGGAGTTGTGGTTCTGAGACAAAACAAAGGATTGTTTGCCTTATTACTCTTAGGAACACTATATACTTTTGTTTATATGCCAATCAATGCACTATTTCCTTTAATAAGCATGGAACACTTTAATGGAACGCCTGTGCATATTTCTATTACGGAAATTTCCTTTGCATTTGGGATGCTAGCAGGAGGCTTATTATTAGGAAGATTAGGGGGCTTCGAAAAGCATGTATTACTAATAACAAGTTCATTTTTTATAATGGGGACCAGTTTAGCCGTTTCGGGAATACTTCCTCCAAATGGATTTGTAATATTCGTAGTTTGCTGTGCAATAATGGGGCTTTCGGTGCCATTTTATAGCGGTGTGCAAACAGCTCTTTTTCAGGAGAAAATTAAGCCTGAATATTTAGGACGTGTATTTTCTTTGATCGGAAGTATCATGTCACTTGCTATGCCAATTGGGTTAATTCTTTCTGGATTCTTTGCTGATAAAATCGGTGTAAATCATTGGTTTTTACTATCAGGTATTTTAATTATTGGCATTGCTATAGTTTGCCAAATGATAACTGAGGTTAGAAAATTAGATTTAAAATAAACAATATTGGAGGAAATGTTATGGAATTAATATTAAAAGCAAAAGACATTCGTGTGGAATTCAAAGGACGCGATGTTTTAGATATAAATGAATTAGAAGTATATGATTATGACCGTATTGGTTTAGTAGGAGCAAATGGTGCTGGAAAAAGCACTTTACTCAGGGTACTTTTAGGAGAATTAACTCCCCCAGGATGTAAAATGAATCGTCTGGGTGAACTTGCCTATATTCCCCAGTTGGACGAAGTAACTCTGCAGGAGGAAAAAGATTTTGCACTTGTAGGCAAGCTAGGTGTTGAGCAATTAAATATACAGACTATGAGCGGTGGTGAAGAAACAAGGCTTAAAATAGCACAGGCCTTATCGGCACAGGTTCATGGTATTTTAGCGGATGAACCTACGAGCCATTTAGACCGTGAAGGAATTGATTTTCTAATAGGACAGCTAAAATATTTTACAGGTGCACTGTTAGTTATTAGCCATGACCGCTATTTTCTTGATGAAATAGTAGATAAAATATGGGAACTGAAAGATGGCAAAATCACTGAGTATTGGGGAAACTATTCTGATTATCTTCGTCAGAAAGAGGAAGAACGTAAGAGCCAAGCTGCAGAATACGAACAATTTATTGCGGAACGTGCCCGATTGGAAAGGGCTGCGGAGGAAAAGCGAAAACAGGCTCGTAAAATAGAACAGAAGGCAAAAGGTTCTTCAAAGAAAAAAAGTACTGAAGACGGAGGGCGTTTAGCTCATCAAAAATCAATAGGAAGTAAGGAAAAAAAGATGTATAATGCTGCTAAAACCCTAGAGCACAGGATTGCGGCCTTAGGAAAAGTAGAAGCTCCGGAAGGCATTCGCAGAATTCGTTTCAGGCAAAGTAAAGCATTGGAGCTCCATAATCCATACCCTATAGTCGGTGCAGAAATTAATAAAGTATTTGGGGATAAGGCTCTGTTTGAAAATGCATCTTTTCAAATTCCGTTAGGAGCAAAAGTGGCGTTAACTGGTGGTAATGGAATCGGAAAAACAACTTTAATCCAAATGATCTTAAACCATGAAGAAGGAATTTCTATTTCGCCTAAGGCAAAAATAGGTTACTTTGCACAGAATGGTTACAAGTACAACAGTAATCAGAATGTTATGGAGTTTATGCAGAAGGATTGTGACTACAATATATCAGAAATTCGTTCAGTGCTAGCATCTATGGGGTTCAAACAGAACGATATTGGAAAAAGTTTATCTGTTTTAAGCGGTGGAGAAATTATAAAATTGTTGCTTGCTAAAATGCTCATGGGTAGATATAACATCCTAATAATGGATGAACCCAGTAACTTCCTTGACATACCAAGTTTAGAGGCTTTGGAAATACTAATGAAGGAGTACACCGGAACTATCGTGTTTATCACCCACGATAAACGATTACTCGAAAATGTAGCAGATGTAGTTTATGAAATTAGAGATAAGAAAATAAATCTGAAACATTAAATTTAAGGTAGTCGCTGGTCAGTATAGTCTGTTCTGGTTGGCGACTCCATTGTTAAAGAGTATAAAGACTTTAGATTTTATGAATATTAAAAATAGGAACAGTCAATTGAACTGCTCCTATTTTTCTGCTAAATATATTGTAGTTTTCTTATATGTATAATGATAGATTAGCGGATTCTCATCTACGGTACTTACTTCAAATATGAAGAAGTGATCGCGGTTATCTCTGGACTTTTCCTTATTGAGGACAAAGTAATTCTTACGTGAAGTCGCCATTGTTTTTAGGATATCATCAGTTAGGAAGGTCAATGGAATATTCATGTTAGAGTAGCGGTAGAAGTCACGTTCAAAATCTTGGTAGCTCTCGCTATAATAGTCCATTTGTAGGTGATTACGCTGAAACTCAAGCTGATTCATAGAGCACCTCCTCGACAAGTTCAATACTAATAATGTCTTTTAATTTCAAATTGATGTGACCTGTTGTAGTTTTTATCAAAATGAAATCTTTGGTCAGACTTGGTATTGTTCCAGTGTAGGAAACACGCTTGTTTTTTTCAATCACTTGAATGCGTGTGCGTAGCTGCCCGGCGTATACTTGACTGAGGAGTAATAATTTCTTCTCTAGTGATAAGTCAGACATGTACGTTACTTTGTTTGTATCATCAGAGAGTGCTGATGCATGTTCAGATAGGAAAAAGCCCATCCATTTTTGCATCTTTGTATCCTGGTACTCTCTTGCTGATTGAAATGGTAAATATGAACGGTCAATCATATCAAATCCTTTCTATGCAGAGGCAAGGGTATTTTTATCAAATTGAATCGTAAAACCTTGAATTCCCCCACCTGTGTAACATTCTTTAAAGCGATTGATTACCTCAGTATAGATTATCACAGATGAGCTTGTTGGCTTAATGCTAAATGTAAATTCCAATGGTAATCGGTTTTCAGATTTAGCATGTACTAGTCGTATCGATATTTCAGTTGTTTTGAGTTTTCTCTGACGAAGTTTTGAAGTTGCTGTTTCAACGATTCCATGTAAAAATCTTTCAAGCATTTCAATATCATTACATCCTTTGCTACGGATTTCTGAAAATTGTACTGTATTTTTTTCTTGTTTCATTTTAATCCCTCCAATCCACCCGCGGAATGACCACCGATAAGTTTACTGCGTTCAATATTTCTGGAACCTTCAGTTAGGACGGTTCCTTTTTGTATGGCTAAAAAACCAAACTGTTCTCTGACAACATCAATAGCTGTCTGAAGTCTATTATCTTTTTCAATTTGTTCTACATCATCAAAGAGTGATAGTAGAGTATAGCTTTCATCTACGAAGCCACTATAAGATACACCAATTTGTCTCACTGCACCAGAGGTGTATTTTTTCGGAATAATACAAGTACATGACTCACCATTGTTTTGGGGAGATTTGCGGGTTCAATTTTATTCTGAGCATTTATAGATTTTTTCATCTCAGTCCTAGAATAGCCAATATGAATAGAAACGACAGTAGTCAATACTAGGGCTACTGTTCCGTTCCACAGTATCATTTAAAAATCATTTTCACACCCTTTCGTCTATTAGTATAGAAGAAAGCTCTCAGCACAGCCTGATAGGTTTCCATACACAACAACTCAAACAATGCTTGGTCATCATGGAGGGGTTGACCCCACTCCTCATCATGATAGGCAATGTAGAGCGGATTGGTCACCTTGACCCACGAACAACGTTTTGTCATGCTCTGCTCCTATTTGACCAACATTTTAAGGGCCGACTTGATATAGTTCTCAGCTGTATCTGTCGTTCCTTCAAAGAATTTCTTGATTTTCTTGAGTTCGGTCGCCTTGTATCCCAGTGCCAACATGGCTTCCATGGCTTCTTCCAATTCTTGGTTTTCAGCGCTTGCTTGCACTGCGACCTTAGCAGGAAGGTCATCTCCAGCAACTACTACCTTGCCTTCCAAGTCCAGCACCATCTGCTGGGCTGTTTTCTTGCCAATTTTAGGGAACTTGGTCAAGTAGGTAATATTCTTGGTTTCGATGGCTTGAACCAAGCCAGCATTGTCATCAGCAGCGATAATAGCAAGAGCTGATACAGGACCAATCCCAGAGACCGAAATCAGACTGAGAAAGAGCTTTTTCTCGTCTTCTGAGCGAAATCCATAAAGCAGATGAGCGTCCTCACGCACGACTTGATGCACATAAATTTGAGTTTCTTGGTTGACCTGTCCTGAGTAAGCATAGGGATTAGCCACATGCAGGATATAACCGATACCATTGATTTCAATAACAATGTATTTGGCAGTGATTTTGGTAATGATTCCTTTTAAATATTCGTACATAGTTTTCCTTTTAGTTTAATATTTCCCCAACTCACGGAGACTGGTATGATTTTCCTGAATACGTCGGAACATCTTTTCCATATCCGACTTGGTAAAATGCACCAAAACGGGACGTCCATGGGGACAGTTATAGGGATTGTCACATTGAGAAAGTTGATAGAGGAGCTGTCTAGCCGAATGGTCATCGATACGATGGTTGGCCTTGATAGACCGCTTGCAGGACATCATAATAGCCAACTCTGCTCGGTATTTCTTGATAGAAACTTCCTTGGTCAAAAGGAGCATGTCGCACATTTCATAGATGCCTGACTCAATCTCTTCTTCTGCCATCCAAATAGGATGTTCACGTAGGATAAATTGATTTTCCCCGTACTCTGCTAGAAAGACTCCAACTTCCTCCAAAAGTGCCATTCTTTCCTTAAGACGAAGGGCATCATCCGCTGGAAATTCAAAGATATAGGGCACTAGGAGTTGCTGCTGGCTCTGGTCAACATTGCCAATGCTTTCACGATACTCCTCGTACTTAACCCGTTCCTGAGCCGCATGTTGATCTATGATGTAGAGCCCATCTCGCCCTTGGGCAAAGAGATAGGTCCCATGCATCTGTCCGAAAAATTCCAATTCTGGAAAGCTTGATGATTCTTCTCGCTCCAGCTTGTCATAGGCCTTATCAAGACTAGCTAGGTCTAACTCTGGATGGTCTAGTTGGTCATAGTTAGCAGGCTTTCTCTCTGCAAAATGCAGTTTAGCTGGCTTGGTCAATTGGTCCAAGGTTTCCTTGGCAAACAGGGTCAAATCCTGCCCTTCATCAGTCAATTCAACCTGATAATCAGCCACCTCAGCTTGACTAGGTCTTGTCGACTCAGTTTTCTCATAGTAGAGCGTATTTTCTTTGAGTGGGAGAATGGTCTGCTCCACCTTCTCACGATTGCGCACGGTCGATTTGGCAAGATTTTCCAAGGCATCTGGTATCAAGGTTTGTTCCTTGAGGCTATTTGCAATAGCTTCTGAAACCAGGGTCATCAGTTCTTTTTCCTTGGAAATCCGCACCTCTTGCTTGGTCGGATGCACATTGACATCCGCCAGATAAGGGTCAATATGGATGTGAATGACAGCCAGTGGAAAACGGCCCACCATGAGCTTACTACCATAACCGTCAAGAATTGCACGATTGAGCAGGAAGTTCTTGATATAACGGCCATTGATAAAGAGACTGATATAGTTGCGATTAGCCCGAGTCAACTCAGGCAGGGAAACAAAGCCTGAAATTTCGAAATCTAGGTCAGAATTCTCAATTTCAATCATCTTCTTGGCACTCGCCAAACCGTAAATCCCGGCGATAGCTTGGCGCAGTTGACCAGTCCCAGCTGTCCGCGTCATTTCCTTGCCATCACTAATCAAGCTGAAAGAAATCTCAGGATGGGCCAAACCCAGACGATTGACAATATCAATGATATGAGACAGCTCTGCTTGCTGGCTCTTCATATACTTGAGGCGGGCAGGTGTGTTGAAAAAGAGGTCCTCCACACAAACCTTGGTCCCCACAGGACTAGTCGCTGGAACGACTTCTTCAGCTTCTCCCCCACGCGCGACTAACTTGGTTCCGTGACTTGCACCCTCAACTGCTGTCAACAGAGTTAAGACACTAACAGAAGCTATAGAAGGTAGGGCTTCACCACGAAAACCAAGCGTCCGAATTCGAAAGAGGTCTGCTTGATTTTTTATCTTACTGGTCGCATGACGACGCAGGGCCAACTCCACCTCATCGTGGACAATTCCATGACCATTATCTGTGATTTGGATTTTCTTGAGACCAGCTTCCTCAATCTCAATGATAATCTGACTAGAGCCCGCGTCAATAGCATTTTCTACCAGCTCCTTAACAACACTAGCTGGACGCTCAATGACCTCTCCAGCCGCGATCTGGTTTGCCAGCACCTCTGGCAATTCAATAATATGAGACATCTTTCAGCCCCTTTCCGTATCTATTTTCCTAGAAATTGATTAGTGCTATTATACCATATTTCAGATAGGACCGAAAAAGCAAGCACCACATAGGAGCCAAATCCCTCCACATAGACAAAGTCCCTTGCCAGGTGTCGTAAAATAGTGTTTAATAAAAGTGTACAGGAAGTGATCACAACCTTGTATAACTGAAAAGGAGAGAAATTTATGAAAGTAGAACTACAGATTAGCGAGACTTACGAAGAGGAAAAGCTGATTGTTCAAGCACCTCAAGAAACCGAAAAAGTCCAAAAAGTCATCGAATTCGCAGAAAATCTGGACCGAAAAGAAACAATCAAAGGAAAGATTGATGATCAGGTCTATCTAATTAAGATTGGCAAGATTCAGCGCTTCTATATCGAAAATCGGAAAGTTTTAGCAGAAACAGCGAGTCAGACCTATAGCATTGACTTACGGCTCTATCAGGTCCTTGAACTCTTACCAACCAATTTTATCCAAATTTCCCAATCAGAAATCATCAATATCGACTCCATCTCTCACCTCAAGCTAACCCCCAACGGTCTGGTAGAAATCTTTCTAAAAAACGAAAGCTTCACCTACTCTTCACGCCGTTACCTAAAAACCATCAAGGAGAAATTAGAACTATGAAAAAACAAGTATTTCACGATGCAGCTGCCGGTGTTCTTATCGGCCTCATCCTCTCTATCATCTTTTCACTCATTTATGCACCAAATACCTACGCACCACTAAGTTCCGACTCTCTCATCGGCCAAGTGATGACCCAGCATCAGATTCACGGTGCCCTGGTCTTGCTCTACTGCACACTGATCTGGGCAGCCATCGGTATTCTCTTTAACTTTGGCAACCGCTTATTCAGCCGTGACTGGAGCTTACTCCGTGCGACTCTGACTCATTTTTTCCTCATGCTAGTAGGCTTTATCCCACTAGCAACTCTAGCTGGTTGGTTCCCTTTCCACTGGATCTTCTATCTCCAGCTCATATTTGAGTTTACGATTGTCTATCTCATCATTTGGGCCATTCTCTATAAAAGAGAAGCTAAAAAAGTAGACCATATCAATCAACTCTTGGAACATAGAAAGTAATAGCAATAATCCCACTCAAAATGCATGAGTGGGATTATTTTTATAATTTTTGTTTTAACTCAACCAATACATTCATAGCCTGCATAGGTGTCATGTTGTAAACATCTAGTTTAGACAATTCTGCTAAGATAGGATGTTCTTCAGTCGTATCAAAGAGTGAAATCTGTTCGGTTACAGCATTTGTTTGTATCATGGGAGTATGATTTTCTGTACCTTGACTCTCTAGTTGAGTCAAAATCTTGTCCGCTCTAGCTAAAAGGTCTGCTGGCAAGCCAGCAATCTTGGCAACATGAATACCGTAGGATTTATCGGCTGGTCCTGGTTCAATCTTGTGAAGGAAGGTCACCTGCCCACCCTGCTCCAAAGTTGCCACGTGAACATTGACCAAGTGTTCCAAGCTGGACTCCAGACTAGTCAACTCATGGTAGTGGGTAGCAAAGAGGGTCTTGGCACCGATGTGCTCATGGATGTATTCGATGATGGACTGAGCAAGAGCCATTCCGTCATAAGTTGCAGTTCCACGACCTAACTCATCAAAAAGAATCAAGGAATTTTTGGTCGCATGTGAAATGGCATTATTGGCTTCCATCATCTCCACCATAAAGGTTGATTGACCTGAAACCAAGTCATCTGCCGCTCCAATACGAGTAAAGATTGCATCAAAAATTGGCAAATGGGCGCTTTCTGCTGGCACATAGGAACCCATCTGGGCCATAACTGCCGTCATAGCTAACTGGCGCATATAGGTTGACTTACCACTCATGTTTGGCCCTGTAATCAGTTGAATACTGGTATCTTCTGCCATCTGAATCGTATTTGGAATATAGGTCTGAGCCCCCATGACCTTTTCAACGACAGCATGGCGCCCTTTCTGGATATCAATCCGCGAATCCTCTCCGAACTCTGGTCGAATCAAATGCTGGGTTTCAGCCACAACCGCCAGACTTTGCAAGACATCAACCGTCGCAATTCCTTGGGCTAGAGCTTGTAAACGCTGGATGTACTTGCTAACCTCTTCACGAATACGCATAAAAATTTCGTACTCTAGGTTAGCTGACTTCTCACGCGCCTCCAACATATCTCCCTCGATACGGGCTAATTCTTCGGTTCCAAAGCGTTCTGAGTTTTTCAGCGTTGCCTTGCGGAAAAAGTGAGCAGGCACATTTCCCAGTTGCGAATTGGTCACATGGAAATAGTAGCCGTCCTTTTTATTATAGACAATCTTAAGTGCGCTAATACCAGAGTTTTCTCGCTCCTTAGCCTCAATCTCAGCAATCCAGCTAGCCCCTTCTCTGAGAACGCGACGGTACTTGTCTAAAGTCTCATCAAATCCAGTCCGGATAATACCACCTTCTGTAATCACATGAGGAGCTTCAGGAGCAATCGCTGCGCTAATCAAGCTCTCCAATTCAGGGATTCCATCCAGTTGTTCGATGAGATAAGCTAGATCAGGTTGCTCCATTCCTTCTAAAATCGCGCGAATCCGTGGTACGCTAGACAAGGTGGTCGCCAACTGCAAGAGATCCTTGGGATTGGTTTTGCCAAAAGAAACACGACTAGCCAAGCGCTCAATGTCATAAACACCCTTGAGACTATCTGTCAAATCACTACGCTCAAAGAAATGGTCGAGAAAGACCTGCACCACTTCTTGGCGTTGGACGATTCGTTCCTTATCAATCAGGGGACGATGAATCCAAGACCGCAAGAGCCGCATACCCATAGCTGTTTTGGTTTCATCCAAAAGCCAGAAAAGACTGCCTTGCTTCTTGCCTGACCGAGCATTCTCAACCAAATCCAGACTAGCCTTGGTCGCATAATCCATCTGCAAGAAATCTTTGATTTCATAGCGGATAACAGGTTTGAGGTGGTTCAATTCCCTCATCTGGGTTCGATGGACATACTGGAGCAACTTACTAGATGCCGCTTGCTCCACAGCTGCTAATCGTGAATCCAGTAAATGAAGGTCTTCAAAGCCTTCTTTTTCATAAGAGAGTACCAGATTCATCTGGCGACTGAGGATTTGTTCTTCTTCCTCAGACAAGTCATAACCCAGCACCACTTCTCGCGCCTTGAGATTACGGATTTCCCCACAAACCAGCGTGAAATCCAATAAACCTGTCACATAAAAGTCACCGGTCACCAGGTCCATATAAGCTAGACCAAATTGATTGCCTTCGCGGTCTATGGCAACCAAGAAATTATTCTGACTGTCCGGCTTACTACTATCGACCACTGTCCCTGGCGTAATGACCTGAACAACCTCTCGTTTCACAACCCCAACTGCTTGTTTCGGATCTTCCATCTGCTCTGCGATAGCTACCTTATAGCCCTGCTCAATCAAGACATCAATGTACTGTTGGGCAGAATGATAGGGGACACCCGCCATAGGAATCGGATTGTCCGCATTCTTGTTGCGACTCGTTAAGGAAATTTCCAGAATCTGCGCAGCATTGACCGCATCCTCATAAAATAATTCATAAAAATCACCCATCCGAAAGAGCAAAAAAGCATCTGGATATTGCTTTTTAATATCCACATACTGTTGCATGCCGGGTGATAGCTTTTCTGTCGTCATTGTCCGTCTCTCCTTGTCAAAAATAAGTCTTGAGAGCAACTCCCAAGACCTTACTTATCTTTCATCAAATCTAGCAAACGATCTTCCATGAGTTTGGCAACGTGCTGGTCTCGACAAATGACCAATAAGGTATTGGCACCAGCAACTGTTCCTAAAATCCATTCATCCTTGTTTGCATCTACAATATTTGCTAAAACAGAGGCTTCGCCCAATTTGGTATGAAGTACCAAGGTAAACTCTGCTCTTGCAACACCTTCTAAATGATGAGACAAAAATTCCACCAAATCAATCTTTTCTGTCTCATTTGCTAGTACATAATACACCATATCATTTTTCTTGACCTTGGTCAAGCCGATTTCGCGCAAATCACGAGACAGGGTTGTCTGCGTCACAAAAACATTGTGCGCCTCCAACCGATCTTGAATTTCTTTTTGTGTACTTAATTTCTCCTCAGTAATCATTTTTTTTATTAACTGATGACGATCTCTTTTTCTCATAAAATCCTCTTATATGCATATTTATAACTAATTTTATAACTATATTATACCAAAAAAACAGGAGATTTCAAAAATTTTTTCTTCTTTCTTTAAAATTGTGATAAAATAGTAGAAAAGTCCAAAAAGGAGCTCTTAATGAATACAAAAGAATTGATTGCTAGCGAATTGGCTAGCGTCATTGATAGCCTGGACCAAGAGGCTATTTTAAATTTACTGGAAACCCCTAAAAACTCAGAAATGGGAGACATCGCTTTCCCTGCTTTTTCTCTTGCAAAAGTCGAACGTAAAGCACCTCAAATGATTGCGGCTGAACTGGCTGAAAAGATTAACAGCCAAGCCTTTGAAAAGGTTGTTGCAACAGGACCTTACGTTAACTTTTTCCTTGATAAATCTGCCATTTCTGCTCAAGTATTGCAAGCTGTTATCACTGAAAAAGAACACTATGCTGACCAACATATTGGCAAGCAAGAAAATGTTGTTATCGATATGTCTAGTCCAAATATCGCTAAACCATTTTCTATCGGTCACCTGCGCTCAACTGTTATCGGAGATAGCTTATCACATATTTTCCAAAAAATCGGTTATCAAACAGTCAAGGTAAACCATTTGGGAGACTGGGGTAAACAGTTTGGGATGTTGATTGTTGCCTACAAAAAATGGGGTGACGAAGAAGCTGTAAAAGCTCATCCAATTGATGAACTTCTTAAACTCTATGTCCGCATCAATGCTGAAGCTGAAAATGATCCTAGCTTGGATGAAGAAGCACGCGAATGGTTCCGTAAACTTGAAAATGGAGACGAGGAAGCTCTCGCTCTTTGGCAATGGTTCCGTGATGAAAGTTTGGTGGAATTTAACCGCCTTTACAATGAACTGAAGGTTGAATTTGACAGCTACAACGGAGAAGCCTTCTACAACGATAAGATGGATGCAGTTGTAGACATTCTTTCTGAAAAAGGCCTTCTTGTTGAGTCAGAAGGTGCCCAAGTTGTGAATCTTGAGAAATATGGAATTGAACATCCAGCCCTCATCAAGAAATCCGATGGTGCAACTCTCTATATCACACGTGACTTGGCTGCAGCCCTTTACCGTAAAAATGAATACCAATTTGCCAAATCTATCTATGTCGTTGGTCAAGAGCAATCTGCCCACTTTAAACAGCTCAAAGCTGTCTTGAAAGAAATGGGCTACGACTGGAGTGAAGACATTACTCATGTTCCTTTTGGTTTGGTTACAAAAGAAGGGAAGAAACTCTCTACTCGTAAAGGGAATGTCATCTTGCTAGAACCTACTGTTGCAGAGGCTGTTAGCCGTGCCAAGGCCCAAATCGAGGCTAAAAATCCTGAACTAGAAAATAAAGACCAGGTAGCGCATGCTGTTGGGGTTGGAGCCATTAAATTCTATGACCTCAAAACCGACCGTACAAATGGATACGACTTCGACTTAGAGGCTATGGTATCCTTCGAGGGTGAAACTGGACCTTATGTTCAATACGCCTACGCTCGTATCCAATCGATCTTACGTAAAGCGGATTTCAAACCAGAAACAGCTGGCAACTATAGCTTGAATGATACTGAAAGCTGGGAAATCATCAAACTCATCCAAGACTTTCCACGTATTATCAACCGTGCGGCAGATAACTTTGAACCTTCTATCATTGCTAAATTTGCAATTAGCCTAGCTCAAGCCTTTAACAAGTACTATGCACACACGCGTATCTTGGATGAAAGCCCAGAACGCGACAGCCGTCTAGCCCTCAGCTACGCAACAGCAGTCGTGCTCAAAGAAGCCCTTCGCTTGCTTGGAGTAGAAGCGCCTGAGAAAATGTAAATCGCCAAAGTTACTTGATTGCAAAGCAATCTAAGTAACTAACGCCAAATCCTATCAGGGATTTGGCCAGGCGCTTCACTAGTTCTGGGACATAAATATTATCGATTTATGTCCCAGAACGTCGTAACCAAAGATACTTGTCTAAACGCTTTACTAATTCATCTAACCCAATAATATCGATTTGGTTTGGTTCATGTCGTAATCTTTTAATTACTTGATTGTAAAGCAATCTAAGTAACTGACGTCCAATCCTATACGGGATTTTGTTTAGAGGTCTATCAAAAATCTTATCAAGTTTTGCTGACTTGTTCTGCTATTTTAGATCCACTAAATCGATTTATTCACTACTACTTCTTTATCATACAGGGAGATATTCTATGAGCCAATATGCTTATATCCTCGTTGTGATTAGCTTGGTTTTCCTTTTTCTGCTTAATAAGTACGAGAAGGAGAGACTGCAAAAACTCTACCAAGAACAACTTTTAAAGGATGAAACATTTAGGTCTGACATCAAAGAGAAAATTCACACGACTGAAAACATCAATGATGTCATTGCTTACATCAATAAAACTTATCATCTAGGAATGTTGCTATCAAAAGACATTACAGATCAATTGAAATAATCAAAAACCGAGAAGAAAGCTTCTCGGTTTTTTTAGGGCATAATTTTTATCTTCCAACTATGGCAAATAACATTTATATTAAAAATTTTATAGGTAATTTTCATCTCTGCTATAGAGGGGGGATATAATAAGTTCTTTCTTCTAATGATTGAAAGATTGGTTTCAGCTTAACTTTCCAACTCATACAAATCTGCGATAATAGCTGCGACACGTTTGATATCTCCCAGCATACCTCGCATTTCAAAATCAGCCAATACAGGGAAGCCAAAACGTTGACTATATTGCTTGGCTGTCAGGCAGTATTGGTTATTAAAGTTACGATTTCCTGAACCAACCACACCAAAACACTTACTAGCATTGTCACCATAGGCGATAAAATCTCCCACTGGTGTCGTCAAAATCTCGACATCTCCGTTATCCACGCCATTCCCACCTTCTAGGTAAGTCGGCAAAAAAGCAACATAGGGATGGTCCATTTCATAGAAATCTTGGCCTTCTTTGACCAAATCCTTGATATGAATCTTTTGAACCTCAATTCCCTCGTACTGGGACAAGAGATAGTCTTTCAAGCGCGTCACAAAACTCTCCGTATTTCCACTCAGACTGATGTAGACCAAGGAAACTTTTTTCATGTTCTCCTCCTTTTTTTAAATCATAAAAAATAACTACCAAGATTGTATCTTGATAGTTATGCTTTGTCAACTCTTAGGCAAGTTCTTCCTCTTCTTGAGTTTCTGTCAATTCTTTTTGCTGACGCCACATTTTATAGAAGACGATTGCTAGGAAGATAACATTAAGTACGATCCCAAAAATAGCAGAACCTTTGGCACCAAGCTCCGCTCCCATACGGATGTTAGGGTCTGTAAAAAGTAAAACCGCATCCTGAACGCCGATAAAGTTGTAGATAGAACCAACGATGGCAACGAAGACATAAGCAAGATAAGTGTAGTTAGCCAATTGGATGTTTTTACGAACAAGGAAAACCAAAGACACAACCACCAGAATAACAGATAAGACAACCAAGAGAATGTTGAAGATAGAATGACCATGCTCCGATACCTTAATGGTGTAAGCAACGAGCTCCTTAGCATAAGTAGCATTAACACCTGATGCTGATGTTTCTAGATTGTTCATAGCCTCCGCAGTAGGTACTGGAGATATGATTCCAAATAGTGACATTGCTGAGAGTAAGGCTGAAAAAATCAGTAATACCCATAGATAGATTGGTTTCTTTTTCATAATAGAACCTCCTGATATTATTATCGATATTATAGCACTTTTTGTAAAGGGATACAAATATTATAGTGTGGTTTCCACCTGTTTTCGGTAGGCTTTTGGCGATTTTCCGCACAATTTTCGGAACACTTTATAGAAATATCCAACATTACTGTAACCAACAGCATAACAAATATCTTCGATACTGTCACTGGTTGAAAGTAAAAGTTGCTGAGCAGCCTTAATGCGTTGTTTGTTTAAAAGCTCTGCGAAGGTCGAATTGGTTTCTCGCTTAATCAACTGCCCCAGATAGACAGGATTGATAAAGAGATCCTTACTGATATCCTTGAGAGAAAGTTCTTTCTGATAATCACGCCCAATGACTTCTAGCACACTAACCACATTTTCATTCATACGATATTGCCCAAAGAATCGAGTCAGAGTTTCCTTGATATAAGGAACCAATTCATCGAAGGTTTGAATAGCATGAATCGTTTTGACAATATCCGTCAAATCATCAGCCTTTAGATGTTCAAACAAATGAAAGACATCCATGACAAACTGGATAAAAAGCTGTTTGGTAATCGGAACACGCGGCGTATTTTCAAGAACCACCTTCTCCAAGAGATTTAACTCTTCTACGATTTGATTGAGATTCCCCTGAATGATAACCCTATAAATCGGTTCGTAGTAGGCAAAGAGACTCTCAGACCGTTGTAGATTTACAGAGCCGTAAAAGAGGGCTTTCTCAGCATTCAGCTTCCAGCGTTCAAAGTGTTCTTGATAGGGAGCTTCAAAGGGAGTAACGACTAAACCATCTAGGGGTTGGTCAGAAATGAAAATCTGCCAGTCTTGACCCAAGACATAGTAGGGAATGGTGAAAGAGCCTTGTTTCTCCTTGGATAGGCCTATCCACCAATTCTCCTTACCTCCTAGATAACTAACAAATCCAGCCTCGTCTAAATCTTGACTGAGGGTCTGACTTTTCTTTTCTCTCTCGCCGAGCTGACCTGCAATCTTCTCCAGCAGATTTCCCAACTCTACCTTATCAACAGGTTTGACCAGATAGTCCACCACACTAAGGTTCATTGCTCTTTTTACATAATCAAACTCCTGATAACCTGAGAGCAGGATATAGGCAGCATCTGGTAAGATTTCTTTCATCTCCCGAATCATATCAAGCCCTGTTTTGTCGGGCATATTGACATCGGAAATGACTACATCGACGGGATTTTTCTGAACATATTCTAGGGCTTCATCGGCATGACTGGCTGTTGCGACGACCTCCATATCCCACTTATCAAAAGGAATCAAACGTTTCAGACCTTCTGTCACCATGTACTCATCATCTACTAATAATACTTTATACATTTTCTCCCTTTCTACTCATCTTGAATTGTAATACGATACTGAACACCTGCTTGCTCCGCAGACTCTATAGTAATGGCATAGCGATCCCCAAAATAGAGCACAAAACGCTCATGGACATTGACAATCCCGATAGACTGCTTTTGTTCACTATAACTGGCTTGGTGTTCAAAATGTCTCTGCCTTAACTTTTCTCGGATATCGACCAGCTTTTCAGTCGACATTCCACGGCCATTATCTACCACCAAAATTTCTACAAAACCAGCCTGTTTAAGCGCCTTGATGCTAATCACATTATCTGTCCGTCTGTGGTCAACACCATGCGCGAAATAATTTTCTACCAGCGGTTGTAAGGTAAACTTAGGAATCTTCATATTCTCTAACTCTGGGTCTATCTTGAAACCATAGGCAATGGACTTGGGATAACGAACCATGCAAAGATAACTATATTTACGACAAAATTCTAATTCCTGCTTGAGAAGAGTTTCTCTTTCGTCCGAAATATTATTACGCAACAGGCTACTGAACTCATAAATGATATCTGCCAACTCATCTTGACTTTGCATGACTGCGTACATGCGCAAGAACTCCAGCGTATTGTACATGAAGTGAGGGTTGATTTGCGCCTGCAAGGCCCGCATATTGGCATCTTTTTGACTAAGCTCTAACTGATAAATATCATGGATATTCTTTTCCAATCGATCCAACATATCATTGGTCGTCTCCGCGATTAGGAGCAATTCCTGATCCTTTTCAAGTGTGTCAATACGAAGACCTTCCTCTCCTTGGGCAATAGCTTGGATGGAATCCACTAAATCCACTACCTGCTTTTGATAATTTGAAAAAGTCTTCCTCAAAGTCAGATAGAGAATGACAATAAAGAGAAGGCTCAAACCCACAATCAAAGCAGAGCTGGCAACTGTTCCTTGTAAAACAAAGTTTTTAGGAACTGCCACCTGAACCTGATATCCATGAGAAGTCATACCAACAAACCAGTTCTCATGTTCCCTATTGACCCTCTCACCAATATGAAAAATCTCCGTATCAAATGGTGATGTCACAGTAACAGCCATCGGAATATGACCTCGGGTATTGTCAATGGCATGATATAAAACTTCTGGATCCAAGGAGATGTATATCACTCCTATAGATTGATCCGTTGCTGGATCCAGAACTGGAATTCCAAAACTATTGGCCTCTGGTTTAAAGGCCTCAGCTGGCAAGACATGACCACTTCTTTTATCCCTTGTTGAAACATAAACTTCTTTAAAATCCTGCAAGACGATTGCAACACCCGTTATAGAGTCATTTTGGACATAAAGATCATCAATGTTTTCATACAGAGAAATAGAAGTTGACGAAGCTGCTTGATGCTCCAACAGCCAATAAAAATACTCAGAAGTTGACAAGCTAAAGTACTTATAAACCCCTTGTATCCGGTCTTGATTGGCTACCAAATCTTGCGCTAGCTGGGCTGACTCGCGATAATAATACTCTACCTCATCGACTGTTCGAGTGGTTACACGTTGGGCTACTCTCTGGGCTTCCTTTTCCCGTGAATCCCAGTCAGCGTAAGAGAGTAAGATTGCAAAACTCGCAATAATAATCATCATAACTGAACTGTAGGTTCTTAGAAGCGTATGTAGCCAAAACTGCTTCATTCTATTTTGTCGCCAATTTTTCATGGATACTTTCATAGACCGGTTCCAACATATCACTGATAAAGAAATGCCACATCCCAATTCCTACAAAGAAAAGTAGGGCAGGCATATAGTAACCAATTGCCACAAGTAGCACTGTCCCAAGGAGAACCTTGGCCACAGGCGCTAAGCTCATAAAGATGCCAATCAAGGATAGTTTGAGACTATTTCGATAAGACAAGTCAAAATAAACTTGTAATTTCAAAGATACTGTATAAGCCAAAAACAGCAGGGCAACTACTAGAACATTCAAAAAGGTCGCAATCAAATGAATAATAGTCTGATGAGGCAATTGAACCAAGAGATACAGGCCATAGACCAAAACTAGATCCACCCCTAAAAAGCTATAGAAAATCAGATTGCTTGAGACGAAATTTTGCTTATAAAGAGACCACGCCTCCTTCAAACTGTATTCCCGAAAGCTGTAACCATGTTCTGCATATAGGCTCATCAAGGTGGCACTAGCCGGCGCTAGACCAAGGATAATCCCTCCTACCAAGGTTAATAGCCAAAAGAAGGCTGTCGCAATCATCCCTAAAAAGAAACGATTAAAGACAAAGTCTAAAAATCTACCCATGATATCCCCCTAAAAATAACTATGAAACTATTATATCATATTTCAAGCGTTTTCAAAAACTTCTAGTATCCATTTACAATCCCATAAAACCGTGGTACAATGAGAATTGTGAAAAAATTATCAGGAGACAATTCATGAAAAAATCTATCTTAACTACACTGCTTTTTGCAGTTCTTTACTTCCTCTGCATGGGGATTGGTGTCCTTTTGGGCAATTTCTTTGACCAAGCTGGAAACATGTTTTATGCGCCTGCCTTTACTGCCCTTTTCGGCGGTAGCGTCTATATGATCCTAGTCGCAAAAGTTCCGCGCTTTGGAGCCATTACCACTATCGGCCTTGTCATTGCCCTCTTTTTCTTGGGAACTAAACACGGTGCCGGTGCCTTCCTTCCTGGAATTATCTGTGGTCTCCTAGCAGATGCAGTAGCTAAGCTCGGAAAATACAAGGACCAAACAAAGAACTTCCTTTCTTTCATTCTCTTTGCTTTTAGCACATCAGGACCAATCCTAATCATGTGGATTGCGCCCAAAGCCTATATGGCAACCCTTCTAGCAAGAGGAAAATCCCAAGAATATATCGACCGTATCATGGTTGCGCCAAACCCTGGAACCATCCTTCTATTTATCGCAAGTATTGTCATCGGAGCCCTATTAGGTGCTTTGATTGGACAAGCCTTGAGTAAAAAATTTGCGCAGAAAATCTGATTACTAAAAAAGAGCCACACGGCTCTTTTTTATTTATGGCTCAAGACTTAGTCAAGAAATCTCCCAAGAATTGGATTGCAAAGATAATCAAAATGATAATGATGGTTGCCAAGATGGTCACATCGTGATTGTAGCGGTTAATACTCAATGAAAATCAAAGAGCAAACTAGGAAGTTAGCCGCAGGTTGCTCAAAGCACTGCTTTGAGGTTGTAGATAAGACTGACGAAGTCAGTTACATATACCTACGGCAAGGCAACGCTGACGTAGTTTGAAGAGATTTTCGAAGAGTATAAATCCATAAGCGATGGCTACGTTACCCATACCACCAGTTCCAACTGCCCCGGCCATAGCTGTTTCCCCAACAAGGGAAATCAAGGTTACAGTCGTCACACGAATCACATCTGGAAGGTCTTCTAGTAAGCTTGAGCTTCCTAGGTTAAAATTTTTTACCTGAAAAACTTCCTTTTTCTAGGGATAAAATCAGCCCTATCACACTCACTACCAAAAACACCCACCAACAAAGTCTGATATCTTGTAAAGCTAAGAAGGAAAATACAGACATTCCCAAGGGTAATGTTAGGGAAAAAATCATACTCAAGAGATTATTACTTCTAGCTAATACATCCGCACTCAAATTAGACAGTAACAGAGTATCTAATTTAGGCATTGATTTCGACATCAAATACATGACAAAGGCTAAGCAGGCAACACCTACTAGAGGAGAAAACTCTAAAATATTAGCAGTATCCAGCAAGACAAACAGAATTGCATTGAGCGATAACAAGCTTGAAAAAGACAATTTCCCAAAATAATCATGGGGAGTTAGGCTACCAAGAATAGCTCCTCCCAAGCTAACACATTCAATTAAAAATAGGGCTTGAGCATAGCTGAGATGATAGATAGTATGGTCTAATAAATAAAAGTGATAAATACCTCCAATAGCTCCTCCCAAAGTATTCATTACCAAAATGACAAGGATCATTTTAAACAATGATTTACTTTCTCTCTGCCTAAAGATATCATCCATGTCCGCATAGATTGCCTTAACTTGTTGGAGTAAACTAATCGACTTATCCTCTACACTTACAGACAAATACGTCAATTCTCTTCTATTTTTGAACAAAATAAGAGAAGATAGTAAAAAGAAGCCAGCGTTCACAATTGCAACAAAAGAAAAATTTTGATGACTGGTTGTGAGTAACCATACTCCTAAGGCTTGACCTCCTAGATTTGATAAATAGGAAACAAACTGAGTAAAGGAATAAGCTTCATAGAGCTTATCTTCCGAAATATTATGCTGGATAATCGGCATACGAAGGCCTGCTGTATAATCCGATAAAATATCCGAACAGATGTTAACCATACAGATAAAAGCAAACGTTACGAAGTTCTGGTCATGAATCACACTAGCAATCAAAAGAAATAGTAGACTTTGCACACAACCAACCCAGATAATTGTCCCTGCTTTATTCCGAGTATGATCAGCCTTAATCCCAACATAAAAAGTAAATAGGAAAGGTAAAATCGTAATCATATTCGCCATAAATACAGCTATATTTTTAAAGGGTAGACTCGCAGCATAAACGATAAATACCAGATTATAAATATAAGCTCCACTTGAGCTCAAAAACCTTGATAAGGTCAGTATTCTAAATAAATGATGTCTTAAGAATAGTTTCATAACAGGCCTTTCTCACATTTCAAAGAGTATTCTATTGAATTCAGTCTAACAAAAAAAGCGGGACTCCCCACTTTTTTGTAATATATTTTTTCTGAAAATAGGAACTCTAGCTCCTAGATACTGCTATTTATCACTCCATCTACAAACCCATTTATTTTTCATCAGTCGATGTAATTGGAATATATTACAAATCTTTATTCGAGAGCTGACTTGCAAAATAGTTTTCATAGTATCTTGCACCATCTACATACTCTAAATCTTGTAAGATTGTAATGCCTCTTTGGATTTTTTCAAGCCCCTTATTTTCTACTTTAAAAATAGTATCATAATACCCTTTAGCAATCATATAAATGATTTTAAGATAAGCTTCAGATTCTGGTAAATCGCGGTTTTCAACCTGAAAGGTAAAATAGTCTGCTTTTAATTTATCCTTTTCCTCTATCGCTTTAAAGAGTCCATTAATTAAAATGGTATCAATAGTGACTTTGTTACTAGGTAAAGAGCCTAATAAATCCGTCTTTTGCAACATCTCCCTAGAATATTTAAAATAGAGGGGCAGAGGGAACAAAGTAGAAATCGTTGAAAATAGTTCTAATTCATAATTTCCCCAGATATCAATAGTAAAAAAATAGTCATAGAGAAAAGTCAGTTCTTCATCCGTTGCTCGTATTTCTGAATCAAAAAACACAAGAAGGCTTTTGATACGAATCATTTGTAAAAGATAGCTTGTTTTAGCACTTGATCTGTACTTTTTAGTCGTCTCTTCATACAAGGATTGGAGAGAATCAATCCCTTCTCTGTCATATAGTTCCCAGAGATTTTCTTGAAAAGCCAAAATCTGTTTCTGAGAAAAACCACGTACCAAGTACATAAATTCATTCAAGTCAGAGTGGATGTTATCTAAGGCAGTAATCAATTTCATAGAGGATAAATCTGCTTCTCCACGCTCAAATTTGCTCAGCATGGAATAAGTAAACTCTCCTCCCGTCGCCTCCTGGAGAGATATATTCCGACTCTTTCTCAATTCTTTAAAAACTTCTCCCAGATTTTGCATATTGACTCCCCACAATTCTTAACTCTCTTACTCTTAAAAGTAACGGTTGATAGCAACTAGTACAGAGAATTTTAAGTCTTGACTATAACGACAACTCCTATGAATTGATGTACAGATGGCCTAGCTCTTTTTATTTATGGCTCAATTTCTTGGTCAAGAAATCTCCCAAGAATTGGATTGCAAAGATAATCAAAATGATAATTATGGTTGCCAGGATGGTCACATCGTGATTGTAGCGGTTAAATCCATAAGCGATGGCTACGTTACCGATACCACCAGCTCCAACCGCACCGGCCATAGCTGTTTCACCAACAAGGGAAATCAAGGTCACTGTCGTCACACGGATCAAATCTGGAAGACCTTCTGATAGGTAAACACCTACGATATCCCAGAAGGTCGCTCCGCTAGCTTGAGCCGCCTCAATGACACCACCATCCAATTCAACCAAGACAACCTGAACTTGACGGGCAAAGAAGG
The DNA here is from genome assembly GCF_001836965.1 of Streptococcus sp. HMSC063B03. Classification (GTDB taxonomy): domain Bacteria; phylum Bacillota; class Bacilli; order Lactobacillales; family Streptococcaceae; genus Streptococcus; species Streptococcus pneumoniae_F. The sequence goes on from NZ_KV831007.1 coordinate 218,238, forward strand.
CAAAGACCGCAAAAGATAGGGGTACAATAGCCGCATTGGGCCCGATACTTGTCCCTACGATTAGGTGTGAGAAGGGGGACAAGACTGCCAAGAGAATGATAAATGGCACCGCACGGAAAATAGAGGTAATTTTGTCTAAAATCCAGAAAACGACTTTATTTTCCAAGACACCACCTGGCGCTGTCAAGACAAGGAAGAGACCTGCAACAAGCCCCAAGAAACCTCCGATGATGAAGGAAAGAACTGTCATATAAAGAGTTAGGTAGATGGCTGTTCCCCAGCCTGCTTGACCAGCCCAACCCATTTTATAGACATTTGGTAAATAGGTTTGAATCAATGATTCCATCTTACTGTCCTCCCTTCAATACTTTTAGCTGCACACCCGCTTGACGAATGGCTTCTTGGGCACCTGCTAGCGCTGCTTTTTCACCTGACAAGACCACCACTAATTCCCCAACAGGAGTGCCATCGAGAATTTCGATATTTCCATAAAGGATATTAGCCGTCACTTGGTAATGTTTGTACAATTCATTCAAAAGTGGCTCATCTGTTGAAGCACCTGCATACTTGAGTTGGACCAAGAGACTGTTTTCAGACAGATGTTCCACGATTTCTTGCTTCTCGATTTTGACCATGGCTTCGTCAATACCTGTAGCTGTTGAGATAAAGTCTTGAGTCAAAGGTTGTTTAGGGTCTGAGAAGATTTCAAGCACACTGCCCTCTTCAATCAAATGCCCATCCTGCATAACTGCCACACGGTTGGCAATGTCTTTGACAATCTGCATTTCATGCGTAATCAAGACAACCGTCAAGCCTAATTTTTGGTTCAAATCTTGCAACAAGGCCAAAATCTGCTTGGTTGTCTTAGGGTCAAGGGCAGAAGTTGACTCGTCTGAAATCAAGATTTTTGGATCATTTGCTAAGGCACGCGCAATAGCTACACGCTGTTTTTGCCCTCCAGATAGTTGTGAAGGATAGTTTTCAGCACGGTCTGCCAAGCCAACCAAGTCCAACAACTTGGCTACTTTAGCCTTCTTTTCTTCCTTGCTGAGTCCAGAGTGTTTGAGGGCAAAGGCTACATTCTCCTCTGCTGTCTTTTGACTCATCAGGTTAAAATGCTGGAAAATCATCCCGATATCTTGACGTTTACGACGCAACTGCTCTGCCGTCAAGGTCACCTTACCATCAAAAATCACATCGTCGTCAATGGTAATTTTCCCTGCAGATGGTTTTTGCAAGAGGTTAATCACCCGTACAAGGGTTGATTTCCCTGCTCCAGAATATCCAACGATTCCGTAGATATCTCCTTCTTGGATGTGAATGGTCACATCCTTGACCGCTGTGATAGTTCTCTTCTTTTGGTGAAAAGTCACATCAATCTGATCTAACTTGATAATATCTCTACTCATAGCTTCTAATCAGCTCCTCTACTAATTCAATATGGGTGTAGTAATCGGCGATTCGCACGTTTTCATCTCCACCATGGTCTCGGCTATTGGCATTTCCTAGACCGAAGGCCACCATGGGCACCTCTAAGGCATCAAAGACCGTATGCATAGGCCCTGTCCCCGCTGTAGTCGGCAAGACTGAGACGCCCTGTGGATAGAATTTCTTGGCCAATTCGATCACATTGAGAATGGCTGGCGCGCTCATATCGCTTCGATAGCTCATCTCTCCCAAGGTATAGTATAATTCTACCTTATCAAAGCCATTTTTGTCTAGCTGTTTCCGAATTTTTTCCAGAACATCATGCGGTTCTAGGCCAGGAACCAAACGAACTTCTAACTTAGCGCTGGCTTCTGCTGGCAAAATTGTTTTAACTCCTTGCCCTTGATAACCTGACTGAATCCCTTCGATATTAAGAGCTGGCTCAAAAAAGAAACGTTTTAGGAAGGCTGCACGGTCCTCTTGTAAGAGAGGCAATTCCAAACCATAAATCTGACTGATTTCCCCTGGATTTCGTTGGGCATAGGTATCCACCAAGGCCAATTCTCGTTCATTTGGCTCTTGTACTTTTTCGTACAAACCTTCAACCAAGATACGGCCATCTGCTGCACGAAGAGACTGTAAGGCTTGAAGGAGATACCAGGGAGCTGATTCCACAACCCCACCATAACTAGAGTGAATATCCACATCAGCACTTTTTACCTTGGCATCAAAGGTCACAATCCCCTTATTTCCACCAGAAATTTCTAGCTGTTCCAAGGCATTTTTGGTCCCTTGTTCCCAGACCAACAAATCCGCCCCACGGAGTTTATCCGCATGTTTTTCCAGATACTTATCCAGGTCTGTCGAAGCTGATTCCTCCGCTCCCTCCATGATAAAACTGATATTGACAGGCAGGTCATCATGGTGTTGCATGTATTTTCTCAAAGCACTCAAACGAGCTGTGATATGACCCTTGTCGTCATCAACCCCACGCCCATACATGAAACCATTGCGGACCGAAAGCGTAAAGGGATCCTCTGTCCACACCTGATCCCCATCCGCTGGCACAGTGTCATAGTGGTTATAGAAAATCAGGGTCTTGGCATCTGGACGCGAACTCTTGAAATGTGCCATGACAAAAGGCGCCGTATAAGTCTCATCAATCTCCACTTCAGCCCCAACACGCTTAAAAATCTCACCCAGATAGTTGGCAACTTCTTTGAGACCCACCTGTTGGGCAAAGACCGACTTCTTAGAAATCAAGGTACGCAAAACCTCAAAATAATGCTGGGCCACATGATCCTTTTCAAATTTTTCAATCTGTTCTTGTTCACTAGGAAAAACCATATTCTCTCTACCTTTCTATGAACCTATAGTCTTCTTTACAATCCATGCTCTATACAAAAGCAAGAGGTGGAATTTTCTCTCCCACCTCCCTGTTTCTTATTACCAAACTGGTTGATCCAAACCGTCTGATGTTTCTTCGATAACTTTTTTCACGTCATCTGTGTGGTAAGCTGCAACAACTTTCTTGATAGCATCAGCTTTTGGTGATGATTCCCAATCTTTTTTCGCAACGATGATGTTGTACCATTGTTTTGAGTTTTCATCAGCTTGTTCTTTGAAAAGTGCTTTCTTGTAGTCCAATTTTGCTTCTGTAACGAAGGTATTGTTTACAACGGCAGCGTCAACTGATGACAATGAACGAGCTGTTTGGCTAGCGTCCAATTCAGTGATTTTCAAGTTTTTTGGATTTTCTTTGATGTTAGCAACTGTTGCAAGAGCAGTTCCTGAAACGTCCAATTTAATCAAGCCAGCTGATTGAAGCAAGTAAAGCGCACGGCTTTCGTTTGTAGCGTCGTTTGGTACAGCGATTTCTCCGTTTGCTGGGATGTCTTCTACTTTAGTGTACTTGTTGTCACTTCCATTCAAACCTGAGTAAAGACGGATTGGAGAGATATAAGTATCAGCAATCGCTACAAGGTCTTTTCCGTTTTCTTTGTTCCAGTTGTTCAAGAAGTTATAGTGTTGGAAAGCGTTCAAATCTACTTCGCCATCAGCAGTTGCCTTGTTTGGTTGTGAGTAGTCTGTGAACTCTGTAAATTCCAAAGTGATACCGTCTTTTTTAACTAATTCTTGGATTTTGTCCCAACGTTTTTCTTCAGAACCGCTACGGTTAACCGTTGCGATTTTGATAGTTGTTGCATTGTCTGCTTTCTTTTCTGAGTTTCCGCAAGCTGCAAGAGCCAAACCTGCGACTGTAGCAAGGGCTGCTACACCAAGCCATTTTTTGATTTTCATGATTCTTTCTCCTTAAAAATAATACCGTACTAGTATCTCACAATTTGTTTGATTTCACAAATTGTTATTAGATAGCCAGATATATAGTTTAAAACTATAACCCTAAAAATTGAGAAATCACCCACCTTACTCAGAATGGATGACTTCAAGAAATTATTTAATATCAGCTTCTGCTGGTAGATAAGTGTCTCCGAAGAATTGTTTAGACAATTTTTCAAGGGTTCCGTCTTTGTAGAGTTCTTGGATGCGTTTGTCTACAAATGTTTTCAACTCATCTTGACCTTTGGCAAGAAGTGGGTAAACGTAAGGTTGTTGGTCGCTTGGAAGTTCGATAACTTTCAAGTTGTCCAAACCTTGGTTCTTGATAACTGTTTCAACACCGATTTTATCAAAAATCTTGTAGTCAAACTGGCCATCGCTCAAACGTCCCATGATTTGTTGGAAGTCAGCTCTAGTATAGTTAAGGACAGTTGGATTATCTGAGTGTTGTTTGTTGTAGTCTTCTAACTGTTTAGCAGATGTTGTCCCTTGAACAACTTCTGTTGATTTTCCACCGATATCATCAAGCGATTTGATGCTAGAATCATCTTTTTTCACTACAAGAACGTTAGGGTTTTTAGCGGTTGGCGCTGCGTAAAGGTATTTTTCAGCACGTTCTTTAGTGTAGCTGATGTTGTTAACGGCCATTTGGTAACGGTCAGCATCAAGTCCTGCAAAGACACCTGACCACTCTGTCTTCTCAAACTTGACATCATACTTGTCAGAGTCTTTAAAGATAGCGCGAACCACTTCAATTTCATAACCAGTCAATTCACCATTTTCTTCATAGTTGAATGGTTTTGGTGAAGCATTGGTTGCAACGATAATTTCTTTCTTGCTAGCTGCTTCTCCTTCTTTCTTAGCACCACCTGAGCAAGCTGCTAGCACACCTGCAGCCACAAGTCCTAGAGCAGCAAGAGATGAGTATTTAACGATTTTTTTCATGTCATTTCCTCCAAAATAGAATACCTTATAATCTTAACAGAAAAAGAGCATTTGCGCCATTATATGATATCTATCTCTGTGATAAATTTTCTTTATGGCTCATTTAAAAGACCAAACGCAAGACTGCAATCAAGACCACTCCGAAGAGAACTGTTCCGACTAGATTGCGGTAGCGAAAGGCTACCCAAGCTGTTGGAAAGATGGCTAAGAAGTCCAGCCATTTGATTTGAGGAAGACTACCAACCTTGCCTGTCACTACGCTTGAAAGAATCAAGGCAAAGATAATAGAAACGGGCAAGAACTTCAAAAAACGCTCAACGATCGCAGGCAAACCCTTATACTTGACTAAAATGAAGGGAATCATACGGGGAATCCAGGTCACCAAGCCAGAGAAAATAACTGCTAATAAAAGATACTTACTGACCATCTAAAACCACCCCCATTGTACAACCAAGTAGCGTCGCAAACAGAACAGCTAGTGACTGAGACACCACTGTCAAGAGTGAAAAGAAGGACACCGCAACAACTGCTAGGATAATGAGCAGATTGCGGACAGGAATCCGTCTTTGCATAATCTGGAATTGCGAAGCAAAAATTCCAATGAACATCCCAACCAGGGCAAAATCTAATCCAAAGATCTCTGGATTTGGCAGCAGGCCACCCAGAGCCGTTCCGACTACTGTTCCCACAAACCAAGCCACATAGCTGTTAAGATTGTTTCCGTGCATCCACATAGGATTGACCTTGTCTGCATGGGCCAATTCGCCCATCAAAACACCATAAGTCTCATCCGTCAAGATACTAGACATACCGATATTGTGCCAGAGACTAGTATGACGGAAATAGGTTGACGCATGCAAACTCAACAAAAAGAGACGCAAATTAATCAAAAAGACCGTCATAGCAATAGCTACCACAGGTGCTTGAACCGCAATCAAGGCTAACATGGCAAACTGGGCACTCCCAGCATAAACAAAGAGGCTCATCAAGCCCATCTCAACAGGTGTCACATAGGGCGCACCAATAATCCCACAGGCCAGTCCGATACTGACATAACCCAGGGCCGTTGGCATGGCTGCCTGCGCCCCCTCCCAAAATCCTTTTTCTTTCATCTTTCTCCTCATATTGTCTTAATAATACTCAATGAAAATCAAAGAGCAAACTAGAAAGCTAGCCGCAGGTTGCTCAAAACATTGTTTTGAGGTTGCAGATAGAAGCTGACGCGGTTTTAATTTGATTTTCGAAGAGTATAAGTAGGCTGAAAAGGCTCCAGCCATAGCATGGACTATTATAACACATTCAAGAAAGAGAAAAAAGTTTTGAATCTGAAACTTGGAGCTAGTAAAAAATGCTGAAATCCCAGTGTTATTAATACATTCTAAATTGATCCACCCGAATAGTATACTTTTTATCTTCAATTTCTTTAGTATCTTCATCTTCTGTCGGATAAACATCAATCCAGAATTCTCTCCTTTGTCCTTTCAACTTGACTTTATAGCGATAGCCGTCATCGTATAGTCCTACCGTCTCGGTAGTTACAGATTGGAAATTCGGAAGAGCCTTAATTTCTTTTTTTATAGTCTGGGATAGATTGTTGAGCACTACTTGTTGCTCCACCTTTGAAGTTACAGGAATATGAACTGTCGCTTTTTCCAAGCGATGTGATTTTGAAAATGTGAATCTTGCTCGACCTATATAACTATTCAAAGCAATATTTTCGTAATCATAGAAAAGGCGTCCCGTTTTATAAAAATAGGGGTCTTCTGCATGCCAGCTATCTCGATAGCCCGTCTCGGTTTCTTCTACCACTTCGCTAGCCTCACCAAAAACTTCTTCAAAGGATTTAAGCGGCATTTTGAATGAAAGTGATTCAAACAAGACCAGTTGTGTCTTTTTAAAATTATAGCAAGCTGTTAGCAACATGAGTAAAGTTCCTAGAGCAAACAAACTACTGATTATTTTTGTAAATTTCATATTTCTACTATAAAAAAGGTTAGGATTTGTCCAAGATAAAAGAGTCAACAATTAACTGACTCTTTATTCTATGGTATAGAAGGAAAGGATTACGATGCATGCCTCCGATATTGACTAATCCCAACCCCATACTCCTTGTCTTCAGGCTTTTCATGATATCCAAGTTCTGTCGAATAAACCTCGACCCAGAGATCCTCCGTTTGCCCTTGTAATTTGACTTTATATTGATAAGAATCTTGATCTAGTCCTACCATTTCAACTGTCATAGACTGATAGTCTGGTAAAGATTCAATTTCTGTTTTTATAGCCTGCGATAGATTGCCAAGTAGTTCTTTCTGTTCCATTTTTGAAGTCACAGGAAAAGAAGCCCTCGCTTCTTCCAAGGTATGCCATTTTGAAAATGTAAAATCTGCGCGGATAGTATAGCCTTCCCATCTCATATTTTCGTAATAGTAGAAAAGGCGACCTGTTTTATAAAAATACGGATCTTCTGCACGCCAAGTATCACGATAGGCCATTTCCTCCTCTTCCACGACTTTGTCAGCTGCTACAAATGTATTTTCAAAAGATTCTACAGACATATAAAACGAAAGCGATTTAAACATGACTAACTGCGTACTAGGAAATTCCAAATTTTTAAAATTTTGGTAAGATTTTATAAATAAGATTATCACTCCAAGAGAAAGCAAACCACTGATTATTTTTGTAAATTTCATATTTCTACTATACTAAAAAACTCTATGATTGACAAACTTTGATAGAGTCGGATTTCGTGAAGGGTAAGTAACAAACCGTTATAATAAAAAAGACTAACAAACCCGTCTCATTTATAATACTTAGCTAGTCAGTTCTTTTGTTTTTATGATTGATAAAAGAATCTAAAGACCAATGCCGATGTAAACTATATGCAGTCCAATAGACCAATAAATAAACTTTGTTGCTCTAAATAAGACTGCAAATATGAGATCACTACCCAAATAGAAGAAAAAATCAACTGATCCTAATCAGACAGACTCTATTTTATTCCATAGTATCAAAAGCGAGGCTTGGTTTGGCATTGAGGTCCAAGCTTGCAAAATTTTCTTTGTTCCACTCGCTGACGCTGGCATAGGCAATCATACCTGCATTGTCTCCGCAGAGCCGCAGAGGTGGAATGATAACATTGACATCTGTGACTTCAGTTGCTAGGCGTTCTCTGAGACCTTTATTGGCTGCCACACCACCTGCCACGACAAGGGTTTTAACAGGGTATTTCTCCAAAGCCTTCTTAGTTTTTGCCATAAGAATATCCAAGACAGCTGCTTGGAAGGAAGCACACAAATCCTCTGTGGACAAGCTTTCTCCCTTTTGCTCGGCATTGTGGTGAAGATTGATAAAGGCAGATTTCAAACCTGAGAATGAAAACTCCAGATTATCTTCCTTAATCATGGCACGAGGAAAATCATAAATATCCTGTCCCTGATGAGCTAGCTCATCAATCTCACGACCTGCAGGATAGGTCAAGCCCATGACACGGCCGACCTTATCATAGGCCTCACCAACCGCGTCATCTCGCGTTTCCCCAACAATCTTGTAGTCACCAGCCTCAGAAACATAAACCAACTCTGTGTGTCCACCGCTGACCAAGAGGGCTATCAAGGGAAACTCCAAAGGCTCCACACTCTGAGCGGCCATGAGGTGACCAGCCATGTGGTTAACGGGAATTAGTGGAAGTCCATGCGCCCAAGCAAAGGCCTTGGCAGCTGACAAACCAACTAGCAAGGCTCCGACCAAGCCCGGTCCATAGGTAACAGCCACAGCTGTCACATCGTTTTCGGTAATTCCTGCTTCGGCTAACGCCTCCTCGATACAGGCTGTAATAACCTCGACATGGTGACGACTGGCTACTTCCGGCACTACGCCCCCAAAACGTTTGTGACTCTCAATTTGACTAGCAATGACATTGGACAAGAGCTCATCGTCGTTTTTCAAGACGGCGACACTGGTCTCATCACAGGATGTCTCAAATGCTAAAATATATCTATCCTTCATCTATTTCTCTCTTCATGATAATGGCGTCCTCGACTGGATCATGGTAGTAGACCTTTCGCTCAGCGATGACTACCATATTTTCTTTCTTGTAAAATGCTTGCGCTCGTTGATTTGACTTTCTGACTTCGAGGAAAATCTCCTTGTCTGTCGGTAATTGAGCAAACAAGACTGACGCAATTCCCTGACCCTGATAGGCTCCTTTGACAGCGATTTGCAGGATTTCTGCCTCAAAGATATTTTCCTGCACAGCTAGAAATCCAATCACTTCTGCCCCATCATAAGCCAGAGCATACCAAGTCTGATCTTGGGACAGGTCTGCTTGGATTTGTTCCAGCGTCCAAGGACTGACTGGGTAAACAGCTACCATGACAGCGTAGATATCTTGAGCCAAGTCAGGCTGTTGTTGGATTCGTTTGATCTCTATCATAGGCGTTTAATGTAAGACTCGCCAGACTCGGTGTGGTTCTTGAGCCAGTTTTCCTCAGCCTCAACACGTTTAAGGTAATTCGGCACAAAATCATGCAAGGAGTCTGCTTCCTTGTCCCAAGCCAAAAGAGCAAGATTGGCTGCATTTGGCAAGGTTTCTTTGTAATTAGTCCTTGGCAAGTGTTCTTGAATCTGCTCCACAAAGGGGCCAACTTCTCCAACAAAGGTTACCTGACTAGCCCCCTTGATTAACTCAATCACTCGCTCAAAAGGCAGGTGCGCTTCTGGCATGACAGGTTTGGCATTTTCATAAAATCCTGCGTAAACATTGTTGCGACGCGCATCCATCAAAGGGACGAACAAGCCTTCTTGTTGGTAGGGTACCAGAGCCAAGAGGCTAGACATACCAACTAACTCGATGTTCAGAGTATGAGCCAGAGTTTTGGCAGTTGCCACCGCAATTCGCAAGCCTGTGTAGCTACCTGGTCCTTCCGCCACCACGATTCGATCCAAATCCTTGGGCGTCCAATCCAAACTTGCCATCAAAAAATCGATGGCAGGCATAAGGGTAATACTGTGATTTTTCTTAATATTAATCGTCGTCTCGGCAAGAACCTGCTTGTCCTCTAAAATAGCGAGAGAAAGAGCCTTGCTGGACGTATCAAAAGCTAATACTTTCATAACACATTCCTATCTTTTTGTCTGCTTACTATTATACTACAAAAGCTGGCACATGGGAATTTTCTTTATCCCCAAACAAAAATGCCCCAGCATGAGCAGGGCATCTAAGCATTTAATCCAAAGTAAAATACAAACCAAACGACATAGGTTACAAGGAGGAGAAAAATTAAATAGAGCGTCACAAAAGCAAGCTTCCAAAGGAATTTTTTTTGCGGTATCCCAGATGTACAAACAGAGCATTCCCCCATAGACACAGGCTACAAAGACTATAAACACCAAGAGGCCAATCCCTATCGCAAATTCAAACAAACTAAGCATTCTTAATCCTCTTTTTGGTATTCCTATTTTTATATAAACTGTTGACTATGTTGGTCTATCAATGTTAAAATGTAATTCAACACTGGTAGGAAAATCAGGTTGAGTCGTTGACTCTTCGGGTTGCGGTGCTATCCCTGAAACTTTGGTTTCTAAAGAACTGGAATTGCGATTGATTAGTTCGCCCCCAGTGTTAGATGGCTCTTGACTTCGGTCAGGAGCTTTTTGATGCTTTTAAAGTTGATTCCCTCAGTAAGTTATAGTAAAATATAAATATTGAGAGGATAACGTAGGACGACTGGTAACAGAGCGTTCAAAGGTACCAACTTCTGGTACGGGTGTGGGACTGCCTTCAGCTTTGAGCTGTAAAGACCCCTGACTACCATTGGTCCTCTCTTTTTGCTTACTCTTAAATTAAGTGCTTGTCTTTGCCTTTTAGTAAGCACTCCACTCCATCTTGCTATTTCTACATCGTTATACTTATAGATTGACTTCTTAGCCTCATAGATGATAGAATTAAGTAAAGGCTGAGATCGAGTTTGATTTGGTGACAAGTCATTCAAAGGTTGCGATGCATTCGCTTCAGGTAGAGGTGCTGCCACCTGGACTGCTCCAGGAAAATCCCCGAGTTTTGTCTCAGCCTTTTTATTTGCTCTCGAGATTTCTCAAGAGCTTTTTCTTTTTTCAAAGATACCATTCTGTCCCAACCATCTACACCAACGATTAATGAAACTAGAACTATATTCTCCCTTAAATCTACTATCTCTTTAGATTTCCCCTTTAATTATAACACCTAAGCGCTCTCCGAACGAATCCTATCTATCTTTTGCTCCCTCTTCCCCTCACGACTTTCTCGTTTCCGTCTTTTACTAATTTTTCATTTTGTGGTATAATTGAAATAATTGTAACGAATCAAGGTCAATCTAGACACAAAATGGAATGAAATCAAGCAAATCTCTGCTAAAAGTTTGGAATAAGCTGACCTGTAAATAGAAAGGAACTATATGATTTACAAAGTTTTTTATCAAGAAACAAAAGAACGTAGCCCACGCCGTGAAACAACACGCGCACTTTACCTAGACATCGATGCCAGCTCAGAACTTGAGGGCCGTATCGCTGCTCGCCAACTTGTCGAAGAAAATCGCCCAGAGTACAATATCGAGTATATTGAACTCTTGTCTGACAAATTGCTAGATTACGAAAAAGAAACTGGCGCCTTCGAAATCACGGAGTTCTAATATGGCCTATACTCTTAAACCTGAAGAAGTCGGCGTTTTTGCCATCGGTGGTCTGGGAGAAATCGGGAAAAACACTTACGGGATTGAATACCAAGACGAGATTATTATCGTCGATGCTGGGATTAAATTCCCAGAAGATGACTTACTGGGTATCGACTATGTCATTCCTGACTACTCTTACATCGTGGACAACATCGACCGCGTCAAGGCTGTTTTGATCACACACGGACACGAGGACCACATCGGTGGGATTCCATTCCTGCTCAAGCAAGCAAATGTCCCTATCTATGCTGGACCGCTTGCCTTGGCTTTAATCCGTGGGAAACTCGAAGAACACGGTCTCTTGCGCAACGCCAAACTTTACGAAATCAATCACAACACTGAGTTAACCTTTAAAAATCTCAAGGCAACTTTCTTTAGAACGACTCACTCTATTCCAGAGCCTTTGGGAATTGTCATTCATACTCCTCAAGGGAAAATCGTTTGTACGGGTGACTTCAAGTTCGACTTTACTCCAGTTGGAGAGCCTGCGGACTTGCACCGTATGGCAGCCCTTGGTGAAGAAGGCGTGCTCTGTCTCCTGTCTGACTCAACAAATGCAGAAGTGCCAACCTTTACCAACTCTGAAAAAGTCGTTGGTCAGTCCATCATGAAGATTATCCAAGGTATTGAAGGACGTATCATCTTTGCATCCTTTGCCTCAAATATCTTCCGTCTCCAACAAGCAACAGAAGCTGCTGTTAAGACTGGACGCAAGATTGCGGTCTTTGGTCGTTCCATGGAAAAGGCCATTGTCAACGGAATCGAACTTGGCTACATCAAAGCTCCTAAAGGAACCTTTATCGAGCCAAATGAAATCAAAGACTATCCTGCAGGCGAGGTTCTGATCCTCTGTACAGGTAGTCAAGGTGAACCTATGGCGGCCCTCTCTCGTATCGCCAACGGAACCCACCGTCAGGTACAACTCCAACCCGGCGATACCGTTATCTTCTCTTCAAGTCCAATCCCTGGAAACACGACTAGCGTCAACAAGTTGATTAACATCATTTCTGAAGCTGGTGTCGAAGTTATCCATGGTAAAGTGAACAATATCCATACATCTGGACACGGTGGTCAGCAAGAGCAAAAACTTATGCTCCGCTTGATTAAGCCAAAATACTTCATGCCTGTCCACGGTGAATACCGCATGCAAAAAGTCCACGCTGGATTAGCGGTGGATACTGGTGTCGAGAAGGACAATATCTTTATCATGAGCAATGGTGATGTCCTTGCCCTTACTGCTGACTCAGCTCGTATCGCAGGTCATTTCAACGCCCAAGACATCTATGTCGATGGAAATCGTATCGGTGAAATCGGTGCTGCTGTCCTCAAAGACCGTAGAGACCTATCTGAAGACGGTGTCGTTCTAGCAGTCGCAACTGTTGACTTCAAGTCGCAGATGATTCTGTCTGGTCCAGATATCCTCAGCCGAGGCTTTGTCTACATGAGAGAGTCTGGCGACTTGATTCGCCAAAGCCAGCGCATCCTCTTCAATGCTATTCGTATCGCACTGAAAAACAAGGACGCTAGCGTGCAATCAGTCAATGGTGCCATTGTCAACGCTATTCGCCCCTTCCTTTATGAAAATACCGAACGTGAACCGATCATCATCCCGATGATCCTCACACCAGACGATGAATAAAGCAAGAAAACAGCCCCGACGGAGCTGTTTTTCTCTATGCTTTCTTTTCTTGATTTTTAGAAATACTACGATTTTTACCTTCAAGATACACCATCAAAATAGAAATGTCTGCTGGATTTACTCCCGAAATACGGCTGGCTTGGCCGATGGTTTCTGGATTGATGAGTTTGAACTTCTGACGGGCTTCTGTCGCGATAGAATCAATGTCATCCCAATCGATATTAGCTGGAATGCGTTTTTCTTCCATGCGCTTCATCTTGGCAACCTGATCCATGGCTTTGGAAATATAGCCTTCGTACTTGATTTCTGTTTCAATCAATTCGATAATCTTGTCATCCAAGTCCTCTGCAGCCGGTCCGATGAAGGCCACCACATCTTGATAAGAAACTTCTGGACGACGAAGAAATTCCTTGGCTGTCACCGCATCTGTCAACGGCTTGAAGCCCATCTCCTCAACCTTGGCATTAGTTTCCTTGACTGGTTTGAGTTTGATACTGTCGAGACGCTTCATCTCATTGTCAAATTGATTTTTCTTGATCTCAAAACGAGCCCAGCGTTCATCATCCACAAGTCCAATCTCGCGTCCCATCTCTGTCAAACGCATATCAGCATTGTCATGACGAAGAATAAGGCGGTATTCAGCACGACTGGTCAAGAGACGGTAAGGTTCAATGGTTCCTTTGGTCACCAAGTCATCAATCATAACCCCAATATAACCGTCACTACGCTTCAAAATCAACTCAGGCTTGCCTTGGACTTTTAAAGCCGCATTGATACCCGCGATAATCCCTTGGCCTGCTGCCTCTTCGTAACCTGACGTTCCATTTGTCTGACCAGCAGTGAAAAGACCTGAGATTTTCTTGGTTTCCAGAGTCGCACGCAACTGGTGAGGCAAGACCATGTCATACTCAATGGCATAACCTGTTCGCATCATCTCTGCATTTTCCAAACCTTTGATAGAATGAACAAGTTCACGTTGCACATCTTCAGGCAGACTGGTTGAAAGACCTTGGACATAGACTTCCTCTGTATTGCGTCCTTCTGGCTCAAGGAATAGTTGGTGGCGTTCCTTGTCCGCAAAGCGCACAATCTTGTCCTCAATCGATGGACAGTAACGAGGGCCCACTCCCTTGACCACACCTGTAAACATAGGCGCACGGTGGAGGTTATTTTGGATAATTTCATGGCTGGTACCATTGGTATAGGTCAACCAGCATGGCACTTGATCTTTGACATAATCCTCATCACGTGAAGTGTATGAGAAGTGGTTTGGCGCTTCATCTCCTGGCTGAATTTCTGTCACATCGTAGTTGATAGAAGAAGCCTTGACACGTGGAGGAGTTCCTGTCTTGAAGCGACCGATTTCGAGTCCCAGTTCCTTGAGATTGTCAGCTAGGTTAATCGAAGCTAGGCTGTGGTTAGGACCTGACGAATACTTAAGATCTCCGATGATGATTTCCCCACGGAGAGCAGTCCCTGTCGTCACAATAACGGCCTTTGCAGCATACTCTTGATGGGTAGCTGTACGCACACCGACAACCTTGCCATCTTCCACCAAAATCTCATCAATCATGGTTTGACGAAGGGTCAGGTTCTCTTGATTTTCAACTGTCTTGCGCATCTCCTTAGAGTAAAGCTCCTTGTCAGCCTGCGCACGAAGGGCACGGACAGCTGGACCTTTCCCAGTGTTGAGCATCTTCATCTGGATGTAAGTCTTGTCAATGGTTTTGGCCATTTCACCACCAAGTGCATCAACTTCACGCACAACGATCCCCTTGGCAGAACCACCGATAGAGGGGTTACAAGGCATGAAAGCCAGCATTTCAATGTTGATGGTCGCAAGCAAGACCTTACACCCCATACGGCTAGCTGCTAGGGATGCTTCTACCCCAGCGTGTCCCGCACCAATTACAATAATGTCGTATTCTTCAGTAAAATTATATGTCATTTCTTAACCTTTCAAAAATTTCTCGCAAATAAGGAACTAACTTCTCCTCCTCTAGAGCTTGAGCCATAGTAACCCATTTAAAGTTCGTATGCTCTTCAGGATCTAATCTGATAATTGGCTTCTCCCCAACCCACTCTGCTTTATAAACTAAGCGAGTAAAGACAGTATCCTTAGAGGTATCCAGTTGACTATCTTCGTGAAGAAGTTTGAGCGAACTGCTATCTAGCCTAACTCCCGCTTCTTCAATACATTCTCTAAGAGCTCCATCTCGCGGAAGTTCACCCTTTTCAACCCCGCCACCAGGAATATCCCAGTAAGTTGGATAAACATTGGGTTGTCCTCTTTTAATTTCCGAACGCTGAATGAGCAAATAATCATCACCACTATGAACAAGTACATGGGCAATAAGCTTAACCATTATTTTCTCTCCTATTTCTCAAGATGAATGTGTCTTAGTTGGCCATCCCAATCTGGCAAGGCTGTTTTTAAAAAGGATGGAACTAGCTGGATATTCTGGAGCTGATCCAAGTCAATCCACTCACAAGGCTGCGTTTTTTCGTCTTCCTGCATGGTCAATGGGGCATCTTCAAGCAAGTCCACCAGATAATGAAACTCAATGTTGTGATAGGAAACACCGTCTTGTTCAAAATAATTTTCAACCACAAAAGCTAGTTGCCCAGCTTGAGCTTTAACATCCAGTTCTTCCTTCACTTCGCGGACTACCGCTTCTTCCGTACTTTCATTGACTTGGATCGCACCGCCAATAGTGTAATACTTGCCCTTATCTTTGGTGACTAGAAGCTTGCGATTTTGGAGAATCAAGGCTGTCGCCCGAACACCAAAAACTGTATTTCCTACTTTTGTTCGAAAGTCTTGCTGAGTCATTTTTTCCTTTCCCTTAAACGACACAAAAACAGTCAAAACTCCAAAGAAGTGCAGGACAAAAAAGCCTGCAACATCCATGAGCTTTGACCATCATTTCTATTGCTTTTATTATTGTAGCAAATTGAGAAAATTTGTCAATCTAAATGTACTGACAAACTTGTCCATCGCGGTAAGCATTGTCAATCAAACCACCGCCTAGACACTCTTCGCCATCGTAAAAGACAACTGCCTGTCCTGGTGTAATCGCGCGTTGCGGTTCTGCAAAGATGACCTCTGCCTTGTCTCCTTTGACATGTACGGTTACCTTAGAATCAGGCTGACGATAGCGGAATTTAGCCGTACATTCTAGCGTAAACTCCTCTGGCATGTCACGAGTAAAGTGAACTTGACTAGCCTCAAGGCTGGTTGACATGAGCGAATCATGGTAGAAACCTTGTCCGACATAGAGAATATTCTTGCTTAGGTCTTTTCCGACAACGAACCAAGGTGCATTGTCACCACCGTGTTGCCCACCGATACCAAGTCCTCCACGCTGACCAATCGTATAGTACATAAGTCCTGCATGCTCGCCCATATCGCGACCATCCACAGTCATCATGCGACCAGGCTGAGCTGGCAGGTAGTTGCTGAGGAAATTTTTAAAGTTCTTTTCTCCGATAAAGCAAATCCCTGTCGAGTCTTTCTTCTTAGCAGTCGCAAGGCCTGCTTCTTCTGCTAGTCTGCGAACTTCAGACTTTTCCAAATGTCCTAGTGGGAACATGGTTTTTTGAAGTTGTTCTTGCGAAAGTTGGCTGAGGAAATAGGTTTGGTCCTTGCCATTGTCCACGCCACGAAGCATGTGAACAGTGCCATCCTCATCACGCGCCACTCGGGCATAATGCCCAGTCGCCACATAGTCTGCCCCCAAGGTCATGGCATAGTCCAAAAAGGCCTTGAATTTGATTTCCTTATTGCACATAACATCTGGATTTGGCGTGCGTCCTGCACGGTATTCCGCTAGGAAATACTCAAAAACGCGGTCCCAATACTCTTTTTCAAAATTGACAGAGTAGTAGGGAATGCCAATCTGGTCTGCCACAGCGGCCACATCCTTGTAATCTTCAGTCGCCGTACAGACTCCGTTTTCATCTGTGTCATCCCAGTTCTTCATGAAGATACCGATTACATCGTAGCCCTGCTCCTTGAGCAAAAGAGCCGTCACCGACGAATCAACACCACCACTCATCCCCACGACAACACGTGTTTTAGAGTTATCACTCATGGTAATTCTCCCATCTATTCGTTTATTCACGATTGAAGGTCGTGTGTGCTTTAACGATTGAAGGTCGCTTGAGCAGTATTCATTATAACATGCTTGGTTGGAGAAGACAAGAAAGAGGCTGATAATCTGACATTCTATTTGATAGAAACAGAAATATAATTACAAAAAGGGCAATGAACAGTTAAATCTCGATTCTACTTATAAACTTATTTATAAAATAAGCTAAAAATGATATACTGTAATGAGGAGGAAGCCGTACATGATCCCTTTAAGATACTACCATCCATGTACGTAGTACGATTGTGAAAAACTACAAAGATATTCTAACATCAAAAAATACTATTTTTACTATCATTATTGTTGTAGGTCTTGGACTTTTAATAGGTTTAGTCATTCATCAAGAACATATCCAAGCAGAGAGAGGGAACATCGCTCTCAGCAAACAACATAAGAATGGACAAGATGTCGAACAAGTAAAAAATGCTATTAAAAACTTCAATATTGATTCTGAAACGATTATAGAGGATTGGAAAAAAATTCAAGAATTAAAGCCTACCACTGACGAAGGCAAAAAGACATTAACAGAATTTCTTACTTCTACTGCCGATAAAATCACTAATCATTATACTGAAAAAGCTTTAAAATTGGATATAAAGGAATCCGATAGCCAGTTTGAAGATAAACAAGCACTTGAAACAGCCATCACTTCCTTACAAAAAATACTAGAAATTATTAAAAGTGTCAACTCCACAAGCAAACAAGCCACTATTGATGAAAAAATAAAACCCATTCAAGAACTGATTTCTAAATTCCAAAAGCAAGTTGAAGTCTTGACCAAAAAAGAAGAAGAACAAAAGTCTAATAAAAAAGAAACAGAAACG
This sequence comes from Streptococcus sp. HMSC063B03, assembly GCF_001836965.1. Classification (GTDB taxonomy): domain Bacteria; phylum Bacillota; class Bacilli; order Lactobacillales; family Streptococcaceae; genus Streptococcus; species Streptococcus pneumoniae_F. The sequence goes on from NZ_KV831007.1 coordinate 236,272, forward strand.
ACTAGTAACGTTGAGGGAAGAGAAAGCTATTCTTCAGAAGGAGGTAGCTACACTCCAAACTATACTGAGTCAAATAGGAACAGATATAATTCACAAGCACCTGCAAGCGAGCAATATTCATCTGATAGTGCTAGAAGTGGGGGAAACACTGCTGTCAATACACGAGATCAAGTTACTGATACTGCAGGAGCCCAAGGAGATACGAATACCAATAATAATAGTAATAATGCTGAAGTTCCCGATGCTAACAGTAATAATCGCACTAATTCAGCTGGAGAAACTCCAGAATCTCGTCAGCCGTAAGCAATCTGTTATTACTACTATTTAAAAATTGTCTTTTGTCAAATAAAAGCACACAAAAAGAGCCATCAAAGGCTCTTTTTCTATTTCTTAATACCAACCGTTGTTAAGCCAGAAGTTTTTAGCAGCAGTCCATGAACCGTAGCGTCCTGCAACGTAAGCATCTGCTACACGTTCTTGGTTAGCAGCTGAGTAGTCACCGTTCAAGTATGAATCTGTCAATTGATAACGTCCAATGTATTGGCCATTTGTAGCTGTATAGCTACCACCTGATTCTTTTTGAGCGATCCATTCTTTAGCTTCTGCTTCAGATCCGCTTACAGTTGCAGCAGGTGCTGAAGCTTCTGTTGAAACAACTGTTTCTTCTGCTGCAGGTGCGCTTGCCGCTGGAGCTGCTTCCTCTGCTACTTCTGTAGTTTCTGCTGCTGGAGCTGAAACAGTTTCATCTTGAGCAGCTGGTGCCGCATAAGTAGCTGGCGCTGGTGTTGCAACAGGCGCTACAGGGCCATCGATAACCAACTCTTGACCAACATAAATCAAATGAATGTTGTCGATGTGGTTGTTTTCTGCCAATTTCTCAACAGTTGTGTTGTGAGTTTCAGCGATTTCTGAAAGTGTATCACCTTCTTTAACAGTGTAAGTTGATGATTCTTGAGCAGATACAAATGATGGAGCAAATACTGCAAACAAGGCAGCTACTCCTGCAAGAGTTGTTTTAATCTTTTTAGTTGTTGATTTCATATTTGAAAATTCTCCTTCTTTCTATAGTTCTATCATACCCTTTAAATATTACCGTTTCTTGACACTTTTATGTAGAAATATTACAAAATTATTTTTTATTTCCCTAAATAAGCTATTTTTTGTTACAAAAGATGCTTTTTTATGCTATTTGTAGTGTAAAAAGGTTTTCATCCACAATTAAAGCCAAGACCTTCATTCTTTGATATAATAGAGATAAGAATTTTTATAAGGGGAAACTGATGAAATCACTTCGTTTTCAATCTGTCTTTGATATCATCGGACCAGTTATGATTGGCCCATCTAGTAGTCATACCGCTGGTGCTGTTCGTATTGGAAAGATTGTCTCTTCCATTTTTGATGATACTCCGACAGAAGTCGAATTCCAACTATTTAACTCATTTGCCAAAACCTATCGTGGTCACGGAACAGACCTAGCCCTTGTTGCAGGTATTTTGGGCATGGATACAGATGATCCCGAAATCCCAAACAGTCTGGAAATTGCCCACAAGCGTGGCATCAAGATTGTCTGGACCATTCAGAAAGACAGCAATGCCCCGCACCCTAATACCACTAAAATTACCGTTAAAAATGCCCACAAGACCATCAGCGTGACTGGTATTTCTATCGGTGGCGGGAATATTCAGGTAACGGAACTCAATGGCTTTGCTGTCTCTCTCAATATGAATACACCGACTATCATCATTGTTCATCAAGATATTCCAGGTATGATTGCCCTCGTAACAGAGGCTCTTTCACGCTATGGTATCAATATCGCCCAGATGAATGTTACTCGTGAAAAAGCTGGTGAAAAAGCTATTATGATTATCGAAGTTGACAGTCGCAACTGTGATGAGGCCATCGAAGAAATTCGAAAAATCCCTCATCTCCACAATGTCAATTTCTTTAAATAGGAGGAAGCATGTTTTATTCTATCAAAGAATTGGTCGAGCAAGCAGATCTGGACTTTCAAGGAAATGTCGCAGAACTCATGATTACAACAGAGTTTGAATTGACCGGTCGCGAACGTGAAGAAGTCCTCCTTCTCATGGAACGCAATCTGGAAGTCATGAAAGCCTCTGTCCAACTTGGCCTCAATGAAAATAAATCTCGTAGTGGCCTGACAGGTGGAGATGCAGCCAAATTGGATCACTACATCAAAAATGGAAAAACTCTGTCAGATTACACAATTCTCTCTGCTGCCCGAAATGCTATCGCAGTCAATGAACACAATGCCAAAATGGGCTTGGTCTGCGCTACTCCGACCGCAGGAAGTGCTGGCTGTCTGCCCTCAGTTCTAACAGCTGCTATTGAAAAGTTAGACCTCAGCCACGAGCAACAGCTGGATTTCCTCTTTGCTGCCGGTGCCTTTGGACTAGTCATCGCAAACAACGCCTCTATCTCAGGTGCTGAGGGCGGTTGCCAGGCCGAAGTCGGTTCGGCCTCTGCTATGAGTGCTGCAGCCTTGACTCTGGCTGCAGGTGGGACACCTTATCAGGCCAGTCAAGCCATTGCCTTTGTCATTAAAAATATGCTAGGCCTCATCTGTGACCCTGTTGCCGGCTTGGTCGAAGTTCCCTGTGTCAAACGCAATGCCATGGGAGCTAGCTTTGCCTTCATCGCAGCAGACATGGCTTTGGCAGGTATCGAATCTAAAATCCCTGTGGATGAAGTTATCGATGCCATGTACCAAGTAGGAGCAAGCATGCCAACTGCCTTTCGTGAAACAGCTGAAGGTGGACTCGCTGCCACCCCTACTGGTCGTCGCCTCCAAAAAGAAATTTTCGGAGAATAAGCTTATCAAATAGGAGAAACCATGACCTCTATCACAGCGATTTTTTTCGATCTGGATGGAACCCTCGTCGACAGTTCTATCGGGATTCACAATGCCTTTACCCATACCTTTAAGGAGCTCGGGGTGCCTAGCCCTGATGCCAAAACGATTCGTGGTTTTATGGGACCGCCTCTCGAAAGTAGTTTTGTGACCTGCCTTCCCAAAGAACAAATTTCTGAAGCCGTGCAGATATACCGTTCTTACTACAAAGTAAAAGGCATCCATGAAGCTCAACTCTTTCCTCAGATTGTAGACTTGCTTGAGAAGTTATCGAGCAATTACCCTCTTTATATCACCACTACAAAGAATACACCCACCGCTCAAGACATGACTAAGAACTTGGGAATCTTTCATTTCTTTGATGGCATTTATGGTTCCAGCCCTGAAGCACCCCATAAGGCAGATGTCATTCGCCAAGCCTTGCAGACACATCAACTAGCCCCTCAACAAGCCATCATCATCGGAGATACCAAATTTGATATGCTTGGAGCTCAAGAAACAGGCATTCAGAAATTGGCCGTCACTTGGGGATTTGGAGAGCAAGCAGACTTGCTTAACTATCATCCTGATTATATCGCCCATACCCCCTTAGAGGTTTTAGAGTATTTTCAATAACATAGACTGGACAACAACTCTATTTCAGAAGAAAATGAAGTAAATCTCTACATAACAAAACGCATATTACCAAGGTTCTTCTGAACTGATAATATGCGTTTTCTTTTTTATTCAACGTGGGTTGTTTGATTGGCAAAGGCGATAATAGCTTGCTTCAACTCATCTCCACTAAGAGTGCGGAACTCTTCAATCTTTTGATCGATGGCTTCTAGAGGCATGACATTCACCTTACCAACGAAAATCTTATCCATAACCTGATTGTCAACGAGTTCGGTTGATACCAAGAGTTCTTCGTAGAGTTTTTCACCTGGGCGGATTCCAACTTCAACGATTGGAATTTCACTTTCGGTGTGGCCACTTAGAAGGACCATTTTCTTGGCCAAGTCATAAATTTTGACTGGTTTGCCCATATCAAGGATAAAGACTTCTCCATCCTTGGCATAGGCACCGGCATGGATAACCAAACGGCTAGCCTCTGGAATGGTCATAAAGTAACGGGTCATGCGGAAGTCTGTCACCGTTACAGGCCCACCTTCAGCAATCTGGCGTTCAAAGACTGGAATCACACTACCACGGCTACCAAGTACATTCCCAAAACGAACTGCACAGTAGGTTGATTGGCTACGTTGGTTAAAGCCAGTGACAATCAACTCAGCCACGCGCTTAGTTGCTCCCATAACATTTGGTGGATTAACCGCCTTATCTGTCGAAATCATAACCATCTTAGGTACTTTAGCTTCATCAACAGCCTTAGCAACATTATAAGTTCCACGAATATTGTTTTTGAAGGCTTCTTTTGGATTGCGCTCCATCATAGGAACGTGCTTGTGGGCTGCCGCATGATAAACAATAGCTGGCTTGTACTGCTCAAAGACTTGCAAGAGACGATCATAGTCTTGAATATCGGCAATAACTGGTACATAATCAATCCCTTGGAACTTGCGAATCAATTCATGATAAACAAGGTAGATTGAATTTTCCCCATGACCGAGCAAAACGATGCGTTCAGGATTGAAACGACTAACTTGGCGACAGATTTCAGAACCGATTGAGCCACCAGCACCTGTAACCAAGATTGTCTTACCTGTCAGTTCTGCGCCCAGCCGCGATTCATCAAGACGAATTTCCTGACGTCCCAAAAGGTCTGTAATATCAATTTTTTGGAAGCCAGTACCTGCTTGGTGAAGTCCCTGAACAACGGTTTCAACCTTAGGCATCTTGTAACATTTGACACCCAGCTTATTACACATCTGTAAGATACGTTCATATTCTGACGGGTCAAGCGACGGAATCGCAACGATAACACGCTCGATTTGATGGCGTTTGGCTAATTCAGGCAGATCATCATATGAACCCAAAACAGGGATTCCACCAAGTTTTTGGCCCTTTTTCTTCGCATCCTTATCCAAAATACCGACAAGTTCTAATTCACTAGTTGGATGTTGGTAACTATCCATAAAGAGAGCTCCACCATCACCGGCACCAATTAAGAAGGTCCGACGGTGTTCTCCATCACCACTTCCCTTTTTGCGTTTAGAGTAGATTAACTGCCAAGTAATCCGTGGCAATAAAATTAAGAAAGTACTCAACAAGATAAAGAGCACGATAAAACGGATGGAGAAGAGAGGCAAGAAGGCATAGCAGATACTATATGACAAGATACTGCTAGCAGTCACACCAAAAAAGATTTTCATGAAATCCGTAATCTTGCTGTAACGACTAATACTAGCGTTCAACCCCCAAAATCCAATCATCAATTGATAGAACAGGAAGGCCAAACTCGTATAGATAATGTAGTCAACAGGTGCTGGATTAATCAAGCCGTAGAATAAAATATAAGATACAATGATGGAAACCACCATACTCAAAATATCAAATATTCCCCAGAAAACCTGTTTTTGTTGTTTATTTAAAATTTCCACCAGATCAATCACATAATCTGTGAGTTTTTTATTCATAGAAATTTACTCCTCCTTAAAAGAGCTGAATAGTTATATTGTTATTATAACACTTTTTCTCTAGTTTACGATTTGCTACAATCTTTTACTTGCTTTTTCGTAACAGTTTCATAAAAATAAACTGTCGGACAAATCCGGGACAAAGGGCAACAACCATCTGAATGGCAACACTCTTGGCATATTCCATGTAAGAAATTTGTCCTCGCTTCAGCATGCGCTGACGAGCTTGACGATAGAGTTTGAGATAACGCAGTCCCCCACGACGCTCAAACATTCCTGCTCCAACACGAACCTTACACAAGATTTGATCCAGATTTCCAGTCTTAGCTCCTGCAGCAATCATATTGAGCCAGAGGAGGTCATCCTCCATATAAAGGCCATCCTCATAGTTGCCTGCCTTGAGAACCATGTCCTTCTTGAACATGACAGTCATGTGGTTAAAGGCACTTCTCATCCTTTGATAAGCTACAATATCTGCATGCTGGGTTGGAACACGACGGTAAGAAACAATCTCATCAGGATTGTCAATAAACTCTGCAATATGTCCACCTAATAGGTCGAGCTTCTCCTTCTCCATTAGCTGAACCTGTTTCTCAAAACGGTCTGGAACAGCTATATCATCCGTATCCATACGAGCGATGATGTCGTACTGACACTGCAAAACACCCTGTCGAAGAGCCAGACCCAAACCTTGATTCTGCTCAAGAGGGCAGCGTTTCACTGGAATTTCAGACTGGGCTTCCACCTGGTCTAATACCTGATAGAGCTCAGGTGTCAAAGGCCCATCCTCAACCAGAACTAACTCGCTCGGTTTCAGGGTCTGATTTTGAACACTCTCAATAGCATCCTTTAAAAATGTCGGATTTTCCTTGATATAGACCGACATCAATACGCTGATTTTTTGCTTTTCAGACACAGTTTTTCTCCAATATATAGATTTCCTTCCACTATTTTATCATAATTTTCAAGACTTTCCCATTTTTATCTTGAAAGCCAGAAACCTTACTTGACATTATAGGGAAAAAGCCTTAAAATAAGCTGTTATTAAAATCAGCTAGGAGAGGTAATATATGAAAAAGCAATCACTCTTTTTTGTTCCAGGTATTATACTAATTGGTGTTTCCTTGCGGACTCCTTTTACTGTTTTACCCATTATTTTGGGAGATATTTCGCAAGGGCTGGGAGTAGAAGTTAGTTCTCTTGGTGTCCTAACTAGTCTTCCTCTCCTCATGTTTACCCTCTTCTCGCTCTTTTCTACCCGACTGGCTCAGAAAATCGGCTTAGAGCATCTCTTTACCTACAGCCTCTTCTTCTTGACCATTGGCTCTCTGATTCGACTAATCAATCTACCCCTGCTCTATCTAGGAACCTTGATGGTTGGGGCAAGTATCGCAGTCATTAATGTGCTGCTTCCTAGTCTCATCCAAGCTAATCAACCAAAGAAGATTGGTTTTCTGACCACCTTATATGTAACCTCTATGGGGATTGCAACGGCTCTGGCCTCCTATCTGGCTGTGCCTATTACACAAGCCAGTTCTTGGAAAGGACTTATCATCCTCCTCACCCTGCTCTGTCTAGCAACTTTTTTGGTCTGGCTCCCAAACCACCGCTATAATCACAGACTGGCTCCACAAACCAAACAAAAAAGCAAAGCAAAGGTCATGCATAATAAACAGGTCTGGGCAGTGATTGTCTTTGCAGGTTTTCAATCCTTGCTCTTTTACACCGCTATGACCTGGCTACCTACCATGGCCATCCACGCAGGCCTATCCAGTCACGAAGCTGGCTTGCTGACCTCTATCTTCTCTCTGATTAGCATTCCTTTTTCTATGACCATCCCAAGCCTGACAACCAGTTTATCTACTCGTAACCGTCAGCTCATGCTCACTCTGGTTTCACTAGCTGGTGTGGTCGGCATTTCCATGCTCTTTTTCCCAGTCGGTAATTTCTTTTACTGGCTTGCCATCCATCTCCTCATCGGAACCGCAACCAGCGCCCTCTTCCCTTATCTCATGGTCAACTTTTCACTCAAGACAAGCGCCCCTGAAAAGACTGCCCAATTGTCTGGTTTGTCTCAAACAGGAGGCTATATCCTAGCAGCCTTTGGGCCAACCCTCTTTGGTTACAGTTTTGACCTTTTCCACTCTTGGGTGCCAGCTGTAGCTGCCCTCTTGCTCGTCGATATCCTGATGACTGTGGCCCTCTTTACAGTGGACAGAGCTGATAAAATCCTCTAAACTTCTAGTTTTAGCTAGAAGTTTTTTATATATAAAAATTTTATACATTTCTCTTGACAGGGCTTTCATTTAGATGTACAATGTATGTGTAGAAAAATTATATATAAAAATCTTACACATTAGAAAAGGAGGTTCCCCATGTACTTTCCAACATCCTCTGCCTTGATTGAATTTCTCATCTTGGCTGTACTGGAGCAGGATGATTCTTATGGTTATGAGATTAGCCAAACCATTAAGCTGATCGCTAATATCAAAGAATCTACACTCTATCCCATTCTCAAAAAATTGGAGGGCAATAGCTTTCTGACAACCTATTCTAGAGAGTTCCAAGGTCGCATGCGCAAATACTACTCCTTGACAAATGGTGGTATAGAACAGCTCGTGACCCTAAAAGATGAATGGGCACTTTATACAGACACCATCAATGGCATCATAGAAGGGAGTATCCGCCATGACAAGAACTGAATACCTGACTCAGCTAGAACTCTATCTCAAAAAACTGCCTCAGGCTGACCAAATTGAAGCCATGGACTATTTCAGGGAACTCTTTGACGATGCTGGAGTCGAAGGAGAAGAAGAACTCATCGCTAGCTTGGGAACTCCCAAAGAAGCGGCCCACGAAGTTCTCTCCAATCTTCTCGATAAAAAAATCAATGAAGCACCCGCTCAAAAGAATAACCGACAAATTTTGCATATCGCCTTGTTAGCTCTCCTTGCAGCACCCATCGGCATTCCTCTGGGAATCGCCATCCTCGTAGCTCTGTTCGGAATCCTTGTGGCTGCTTTGACTGTCATTCTGGCTTTCTTTGCGGTTTCCATACTAGGTATCATCGGCGGATTCCTATTTTTAGTTGAAAGTTTTACTGTCTTAGCCCAAGCTAAATCAGCCTTTATCTTGATTTTCGGTTCTGGTTTACTGGCTATCGGTGCTTCTTCACTAGTCTTACTAGGTATTTCCTATGTAGCCCGCTTCTTCGGCCTACTCATTATTCGCCTGGTGCAATTTGTTCTCAAAAAAGGAAAGAGAGGTGACCAGCATGCGTAAATTGACAAAAGGATTTCTCATTTTTGGTGTGGTGACTACTATTATCGGATTTATCCTGCTCTTTGTAGGTATCCAATCTGACGGGATCAAGAGCCTACTTGCCATGTCCAAGGAACCTGTCTACGATAGTCGGATGGAAGAGCTGACCTTTGGCAAGGAAGTCGAAAACCTAGAAATTACTCTCCACCAACACGCGCTAACCATCACAGACTCTTTCGATGATCAAATCCACATTTCTTACCATCCATCTATTTCTGCTAACCATGATCTTGTCACAAATCAAAACGACAAAACTCTGAGCCTAACGGATAAAAAACTGTCTGAAACTCCATATCTCTCTTCAGGAATTGGCGGGATTCTCCATGTCGCAAGTAGCTACTCTCGTCGTTTTGAAGAAGTTATTCTACAAGTTCCAAAAGGAAGAAGTCTAAAAGGGATCAACGTGTCAGCCAATCGTGGACAAACCACCATCATAAATGCTAGCCTTGAAAATGCGACTATCAATACCAATAATGGCTATCTCCTAAGAATCACAGAGAGTCGAATCAAAAACAGCAAACTCACAACCCCAAATATCATTAATATCTTTGATACAGAGCTGACAGATAGTCAGCTTGAGTCAACAGAAAATCACTTCTACGTTGACAATATTAAAGTATATGGTAAGGTAGAACTAACTTCTAAAAATGAACTTAGTATCACGCTAACTCAAAAAGAAAGCCAAGAAATCAACTTAGACCTCTCAAGTCACTATGGTCCTATTTATCAGTTATCGAAAGACGAGAGTCAACGCCACCCCAACGAATTGAGTAACCCTTACAAAACTGAAAAAACTGATACAAAAGGTCAACTCATAGCTAAGGCTGATGATTATATTAGTCTTGAAATTACAGCAAACAGACCTTAACAAACCTATTTATATCGACCACTATAACGCATAGCCCACTAAAAAGGAGGTTCTACCATGAAACAAGAATGGTTTGAAAGTAATGATTTTGTTAAATCACCAAATGAAAACAAATCAGAAGATTTATCACAAAAAATGATAGATAAAACTGAAGAAACGATAGCCGATCTCGATACACCAATTGAAAAAAATACTCAAGTAGAGGAGGAAGTCTCTCAAGCTAAAGTCGAACTGGAAAACCAGCAAGAAGAGAAAATTGAAACGCCTGAAGACAGTGAAGCAAGAACAGAAATAGAAGAAAAGAAAGCATTAGATTCTACTGAAGAAGAGCAAGATCTTTCTGGGGAAACAGAAAAAGTCACTAAAGCTGAAGAGAGTCAAGAAGCACTTCCGCAGCAAAAACCAACCACGAAAGAGCCCCTTCTTATCAGTCAATCCTTAGAAAGTCCTTATATTCCCGACCAAGCTCCAAAATCTACGGATAAATGGAAAGAGCAAGTACTTGATTTTTGGTCTTGGCTAGTGGAGGCTCTCAAATCTCCTACAAGCAAGCTTGAAACAAGTAGCACACACAGCTACACAGCCTTTCTCTTGCTCATTCTGTTTTCTGCGTCTTCCTTTTTCTTTAGTATCTACCACATCAAACAAGCCTACTATGGACATATAGCAACTATGCATAATCACTTCCCTGAACAATTTGCTTCATTGAATCTCTTTTCGATTATCTCTATCCTAGTAGCAACAACACTCTTCTTCTTTTCATTCCTCTTGGGTAGTTTCGTCGTGAGACGATTTATCTATCAAGAAAAGGACTGGACGCTAGAAAAGGTTCTCCAACAATATAGTCAACTCTTGGCAATTCCAATCTTCCTCACTGCTATTGCTAGTTTCTTTGCCTTCTTTGATAGCCTACGATTTACAGCTCTCCTGTGTGTGATTAGCATTGGAATCATTCTGCTTGCCAGTCTCCATATCATTACAAGACCAAGTCAATCAAGTGAAACCGACTCCTTCTATCAATTATTCTTGTCTGTCCTTGTGAACGGAGTCATTATCCTCCTCTTCTTTGTAGCTGAAGTGGCACTGATTGGGGATTATCTCCGTATCTTAGCCTTTATTTAAACTTCATACTCTTCGAAAATCCCTTCAAACCACGTCAGCTTCGCCTTACCGTAGATATATGTTCCTGACTTTGTCAGTCTTATCTACAACCTCAAAACAGTGTTTTGAGCAGCCTGCGGCTAGCTTCCTAGTTTGCTCTTTGATTTTCATTGAGTAGCAATCCTGTCTTCCATGGCAGGATTTTTCTATGCCAAAAAAGCAAGTCACTTGACCTGCTTCTGCTTTACTCTTCTTGTGCTAATGCTTTAAAATCTTTGTCTAGGATGGGTTGTACTTCTAATTGATTGGCATCTAGTTGGTGGTAAGATGCTGATGGTAGAGACTCTAAGAATTTTGCATAGTCCAAGCGGGCAATTGCTTCATAGTCTTCTGGTTTTGAGCCGTCTCCTGATATTTTTACTAGATCAATTTCCCAGACAAGCTCTTTTCCTACCAACTGCTCAACATAAGGCGCTGGAATCACAGGTTCTTTTGGCAAAATAGTCTTTACGCCCTGAGCTAGGTGGTAGATACCATGAACCTTACCTTCTCCATCTGGATAAAATTTAGCGCTGGCAGGATATGCATCAGACCCTTGAACTTTTTTGACTAATGCTTCAAAACGTGACAAACCATCTTCTTTTAAGAAGCTTTCTAAATCCTTCTTGTCAAAGTAAACAGGTGATAGAATTCCTTGGCAGAAGCCCAAACGAGCACCCTTATCCGCCAAATAAGTTTTAACAGTTTCTTGGAAATAGTTTTCCAAGTCAAAGTCTGCCAATCCTTCAACTTCTTCACCAACCTTGCTAGATAAGGCTTGCAAGAGAGCTTCTACAATCTCCCAGTCAGCTCTGGTAATCAAGTCAGGAATGATTACTTGATAGCCTTTTTGAGAGTCTAGGTAGCGAACTTTAAAGAGAAACTGAGATCTGCCCACGATTCCGCACTCAATATACTCGAGACGGTTAAGAGGCTGACGGAGATAGACAGCATCATAGCTATGTGACTCCAAACCATCTACCAAGGCCAAGACGGACTTGGCAGTCAAAATCTCTTGTTCTCCTAAAATGCTCTGTTTATTTGGAATAAAAAATGTTTTCGTCATAACTGGACTCCTTTGAAATCGTTTACATATAGTATACCCTATTTTCCTGAAAGATACAGAAACAAACTTTAGATTTTTTAGTAAAAAGCATAGAAAAACAGCCCCTAAGGACTGTTTAATCTTATACAGTAGCTGCTGCTTGATCCAAGCTTTCACCGATAGCGGCTAGGCGCTCGACAACTTCAGCTTGTGTCAATTCATGTTCTGAAACATAGCGGTTACGTGGGTGAACACGGCACTCGTGTGAGCATCCACGAAGGTACTTGTCTTCATTTTCTTCTGATGTCAAGATACGACGGTTACAGAATGGATTTCCACAGTTGACATAACGTTCACATGGTGTTCCATCAAACCAGTCTTTCCCTACGATAGTTGGGTTAACATGATTGACATCGACTGCGATACGCTCGTCAAAGACGTACATTTTCCCATCCCAAAGCTCGCCTTGAACTTCTGGGTCTTTTCCGTAAGTTGCGATTCCTCCGTGCAATTGGCCGACATCTTTGTAGCCTTCACGGACCATCCAGCCTGAGAATTTCTCACAGCGAACGCCACCTGTACAGTAAACCACGACACGCTTATCCATGAATTTTTCCTTGTTATCACGAACCCATTGTGGTAACTCACGGAAGTTGCGGATGTCTGGGCGGATGGCCCCACGGAAGTGTCCTAGATCGTACTCGTAATCGTTACGTGTGTCAAGGACAACGGTATCTTCGTCAAGAAGGGCTTCTTTGAACTCTTTTGGAGACAAGTAAGCACCTGTTGTTTCAAGTGGGTTGATGTCGTTGTCAAAGTCGTTGTCTTCCAAACCAAGGTGGACAATCTCTTTCTTATAGCGAACAAACATCTTCTTGAAGGCTTGTTCATTTTCTTCGTCAATCTTGAACCAGAGGTCTTCCATGCCTGGGAGGCTGTGAACGTAGTCCATGTATTTTTGAGTTGTTTCATAATCCCCTGAAACTGTTCCGTTAATTCCCTCGTCAGCGACTAGGATACGACCTTTAAGGCCGATTGATTTACAGAAAGCCAAGTGGTCTGCAGCAAATTGCTCTGCATTTTCAATTGGAGTGTAAAGGTAGTAAAGTAAGACACGAATATCTTTTGCCATAAGATTTGTTCTCTTTTCTATTCTTAAATTTTCAGAATTTTTCATCTAACTATACTAGTATACCTGCTTGAGAAAGCGAATGCAATTTATTTGACTGGAAAATGAAAACAAGACCTGTTTTCAGGTCTTGTTAAGCGTCATACTCTGAATAATCTACACCGTCAATCCACCCTTGAACAATACGGATCAATCGCACTATAATTTTACCCAAGAATCCATAAAAGATACCTGCAAACCACATAGTACCTGCGCAACAAACACACATAAACGAAAATAGCAACCATTCATAAGTTGTTTTATATGTTAGCAAGAACACGAACCCACCAATGATAGCTCCACCCCAAAAAATATTCGTCAGTACGTCTGACGTGATGAAGGTAAAGAACCACCAGATAGGCAACGTTCCATAATACCAAATTTTAGATAAAATCTCTCTCATATCATTTGCTCCAATCTTTCTTAATCGGCTTGTTAGCAACAATAGAGTTGTGACTAGATTTCTTGTAGTTGTCTCCTGAACGCTTCACGCTTACAGCTAAAAATCCTGCAATAGTTGAATCAATAAATTTCCCTAACATAATAGTACCTCTTTTCTTAAAAAACTCTTTCTTAACTTTACGCCATCATTAAATCACAAAAACAACCTCCTTAAAACAAACAATTATTATTACTTAATTATACCATTTTACCCAAACACCCTGTGTAAAAAAGTCAGCAAAAATGGTAATGTTGCGAAAATATTATTGATCACATGCACCGCATAGGAAGGATAAATGCTCCTGGTATAGCGGGTCAAACTAGCAAAGATGATGCCAGATGTTGCAAAGACGAAGATATCTAACAAACTAGGCAGGCTTGAAAAATGAGGAAGAGCAAATAAAATTGACGGAAGAAGCAAATCAAGGCCAAATCTCGAATGCTTAAAAAAAGCGTGTTGCAGTAATCCTCTATAGATTAGCTCTTCCATAAGTGGAGTCAGAAAGAACAAAGTTATATAGATACCTAGCTCAGCAAAGTTAGTCTCACTATAACCTATCAATACAGCCCAACCTTCAGCAGTTGATTGAACATGTTTAGCTGTCTGAACGTTAAAAGAGATCTGGAGCACTACCACTAATACTGTCAAAATCGAATACCAAAGCCATTTTTTTCTTGGAATGTGAAAGAGATAACCATGACCTGTCTTAACCAGAATCCAAATCATGACTCCGCTAAATAGCACACTCAAGATATTTCGAATCCAGAAAAAATTTCCTATCTGAGAAGAAAATTGCCAATAATTTTGGACAATAAGCGTCAGCTGAGAAAGACCAAATACGAAAAATAAGTAAGAGAAGACTGCACTTATTTTGAATAGAAGTTGATACTTCTTCATATGAACTCTCCTTTGTAAACTCGAGACATCTCTAATATAAGCTATATTTTCCTAAATCCTTACTCCAAATCCAAAATGGTACTTGAGATTTCCTGAATGGTTAAATAGTGATAAAAAACATGGATATCTATGATCTCTCGTTTCAAAAAATCACTGCCTCCCCCAGATAAGCCTGAGGAAAACAGTGATTCAGTTTTTAGGAGTTAGGAATGAATACACGAAATCAATTGATTTTATGATTTTTTGTTTTTCAAGAATTCATCGTATTGTTTTTGCATTTCGTTCAATACTTTATCGTAGGCACCTTCAGATTTCAATTTTTCCATCAATTCTGGAATAGCTTTATCTGGGTCTACAGTACCAGTGTTGATAGCTGTATCGAATTGTTGCATTGTGTTAGAGATTGCTGAGATTTCAGATTTCACATTGTCAGTGTTAAAGATGAATCCAAGTGCTGGAGATTCTTTAGCTTCAGCCAATTGTTTCTTAGAATCTTCGATTTGTTGGTCTGTAACGTTTTCGTTGATGTAAAGAATCCAGTTGTTACCAGTGTTCCATCCACCCATGTGAGTGTTTCCTTTGTAGCCATCAAGGACTTTAACACGGTTTTCTTTACCTGCAATTTTTTCCCAGTTCTTGCCTTCTGGACCGTATACAAGACCATTCAAGAGTTCTGGGTTAGTGTTCAAGAGGTTCAACACTTCCATTGATTTTTCTTTGTTCTTAGAGTTGTTTGAGATAACAAAGTTAGCAACTTGTGTTGTTTGGTTTTTCTTGATGAAGTTAGTGATTGGTTTAATTTGAATGTCTTTGTTTGCAACACGTGAAAGCAAGCTGTTACCGTAGTCAGCTGGTCCTACTGTTTCTTCACGAACGAACCAAGTATCTTGTTGAAGGTCAAATGAAGTATCGCTTGTTGCTACGTCTTTTGGAATGTATCCAGCTTCATAGAATTTGTGAAGAGTCTTCAAGTGTTCTTTAAAGCGAGGCACTTCGTAACGGTTTACGATCTTAGTAGTGTCCCCTTCAAGGTCGATAACGAATGGAAGTCCGTTTGGAACTGGGTAGTCAAAGTTATCAGATGGGATGAAGTTCTTAGTAACCGCAAATGGCACTACATCTGGAGCTTTTTCTTTGATTTGTTTCAAGACTGGTTCAAGTGTTTCATATGAAGTGACACCTGAAATATCGATACCGTATTTAGCAAGAAGAGTTCCGTTGAAGGCGAAGTTTTGAGATGACGCAACGTTGGCTGCAACTGGAACAGCGTAAATTTTACCGTTTACAGTATTACCCTTGATGTAAGCTGGGTCAAGTGCTTTATAAAGCTCTGCCCCTTCTTTCTTATACAAGTCAGTCAAGTCAGCATAGGCACCTTTTTGAGCATTTACAACATAGTTAGATGCAAAGGCGATATCGTAGTTTTCACCAGATGATGTGATAACTGACATTTTCTTATCATAGTCACCCCATCCAAGATATTGGATATCCAATTTAGCACCAACTTTTTCACCGATGATTTTGTTAGCATTTTCTAGCAATTCATCTAAGTTATCTGGTTTGTCACCGATTTGGTACATTTTGATAACAGTTTTTTCACCTGAAGCTGAGTCAGCAGCTTTTTTACTGTTACCTGAAAGGTTTCCACAAGCAGCGAGACCAGCAGCCAAAGCGACTACGCTAGCAGATGCAAAAGCATATTTTTTCCAGTTTTTCATGACAAAAACTCCTTTTTTTATTTTTAAACTTATAAACAATGTAATGATCTTAACTTCACACAAGGGAAGTTGGGAACTGAGAAATGATTTTTCTCAACAAGCACTATTCTTTCACGCCACCGATAGTCAAACCTTTTACAAAGTAGCGTTGGAAGAATGGATACAAAATCGCGATTGGGAGGGTTGCCACCACAACCATGGCCATACGTCCTGTTTCTTTCGGTAGAGCAACTCCCAGTTGACCAGATAGGCCGACTGCTTTGGCGATGTAGTCCATATTTTGCTGGATTTGCATGAGCAAATATTGCAATGGATACAAGTTGTCACTCTTGATATAAAGAAGGGCGTTGAACCAGTCATTCCAGAAACCAAGAGCTGTCAAGAGCGTGATGGTTGCGATACCTGGTAGTGACAATGGCAAACAGATTTGGAAGAAGATCCGGGCCTCACTAGCACCATCGATACGAGCGGATTCTAGAATGGCTTCTGGAATGGTCTTCTTGAAGAAGGAACGCATCAAGATGATGTTAAATGGTGAGAGAAGCATTGGAACAATCAAGGCCCAAACTGTATCACCAAGTTGAAGTAAACGAGTTACCACGATATAGCCCGGTACCAAACCCGCGTTGAACAACATACTAAGAAGGGCAAAGATTGTAAAGAATCTGCGATACTTAAAGGTTGTCCGTGAGATGGCGTAGGCATAGGTTGTTGTGATAAAAACGTTTGTGATAGTCCCCACCACTGTTACAAAGACTGAGATGAAGAGGGCTTGGAGGATTTTATCCTTAAACTGTGCCAAAAATTCAAAACCGTCTAATCCAAATTGAGATGGGAAGAAGCTATATCCATTTTGGAGGATACTCTTTTCATCTGTCACCGAAATAACGATAACGAATACAAAGGGTAGGATACAAGAGAGGGCAACCAAACCAGAAATGGTACTAAAGAAGATATCTGCTTTCTTACTGAAGGAGTGAATGCCGACATTATCAATTTTTTCTTTTTTAATTTTCTTTTCTGCCATATTCTCCTCCTTTCTAGAACAAAGCTGAGTTTGGATCAACTCGTCTTGCAAGTAAGTTTGATAGGATAACCAGAATCAAGCCGACAACTGATTGGTAGAGACCTGCTGCTGAAGCCATCCCGATATCCGCTGTCTGAGTCAAACCGTTATAAACATATACATCCAAAACGTTGGTTACGTTATAAAGCTGACCAGCATTGTGGGGGATTTGGTAGAAAAGACCAAAGTCTGCACGGAAGATATTTCCGACTGCAAGGATGGTCAATACGGTTACCAATGGTGTCAACTGTGGAATAGTTACATTGCGAATTCGTTGCCATTTGCTGGCCCCGTCCACTGTCGCTGCTTCGTAGTAGGTTGGATCAATTCCCATGATTGTCGCATAGTACATGACACTGCTATATCCAAAGCCTTTCCAAATACCAAGGAAAAGTAGGAGATAAGGCCAAATACCCAAGTCAGCGTAGAAATTGATTTCCTTCATTCCGATAGATTCTAGGAAATGGTTGAACACACCTTTATCAATGTTTAGGAAGGCATCTGTAAAGAAACTGATGATAACCCAAGACAAGAAGTAAGGGAACAACATGGAAGTTTGGAAGATCTTAACCATTCTCTTAGAACGGAGTTCACTGAGGATGATGGCAATCCCTACAGATACAATCAAACCGATAAAGATAAAGCCGAGATTGTAGAGGACAGTATTTCGAGTGATGATAAAGGCGTCTTTTGAACTAAACAAGAATCTGAAATTATCGAGTCCGACCCATTTACTATTCACGATACTATCTATAAATCCATTACTGGTCATGTGGTAGTCTTTAAAGGCAACCACGTTCCCAAATACTGGAATGTAGAAGAATAGAATCAACCAGAGTGCCCCTGGCAAAACCATCAAGAGAAAGATCCAATTGTCTCTCAAGGTTTTTGAAAACTTATTCATAATTTCCTCCCTTTTTTATTTTGATATCCATCTAAAAATTCCTTTTTAGACTTTTGATAACGATTACATTATTAGTATACTCCTATTTGAAGGTTAGGTTAAACTACTAATTATAGAAAAAACTCCACAAATTATTTTATGTGGAGTACTTGTTTAAGAAAGGGATGTTTCACGAGAAACACTCTGCTCAAGGCAAGGTGTTCTTGTTTTTATACTCAATGAAAATCAAAGATCAAACTAGGAAGCTAGCCGCAGGTTGCTCAAAAC